>JAPYWX010000002.1 GCA_028276145.1 Spirochaetota bacterium | reverse complement strand
TAACAACTTTAAGTAGACCCACCCGCCCACCCTTTTAATGTTGGGATACTTCGTATCCCAACACCCTGTATGTTTTTTATTGAAGAGTGCTAATAAGCACCTCATTGAGAAAGTGCTAATAAGCACTCGTTGGAAAGCTTCGCTTTCCAACACCTTTTTATTAGAGGAGTTTTCAAACACTTAAAAAACTCTATTCAGCACCATACCCTTTTTAATCTTGTGATGCTTCGTATCCCAACACCCTGTATCTTTTTTATTGAAGAGTGCTAATAAGCACCTCATTGAGAAAGTGCTAATAAGCACACCCTTTTTAATGTTGGGATACTTCGTATCCCAAATATCCTGTATTTTTGGTAAAATGTGCTTTAAGCACTTTTTAATTAAAAAGATGCTCTGCATCTTTTAGAATAAATTTACAATGATAGAACAAAAGGTAAGAGAAACAATCAAAAAATATAACCTAATAGAAAAAGATGACAAAATCATTGTAGCAATCTCTGGTGGTCCCGATTCAATGTGCTTACTAAACATCCTAAACAAACTAAAAGAAGAATACAATCTCTCCATTCATTGTATCTACTTAAACCACATGATAAGAGAAGAAGCAAAAGAAGACGAAAAACTAATATCTTCCTTCTGTAAAAAAGATAACATTACCCTATCCATATACAGAAAAAACATACCAGAACTATCAAAAAAACTAAAATTATCACTAGAAGAATGTGGAAGATTAGTCAGATACAAGATATTAAAAAAAGAACTCAAAACAAAAAAATTTACAAAAATAGCAACAGCACACCATTTAGACGACAACATAGAAACACTCTTAATGAGGATGTTCAAAGGAACATCAATAAAAGGCTTAAGCGTAATCAAACCGAAAAAAGGTAAAATAATCCGCCCACTCATAGAATGCACAAAAAGCGAAATACTCGAGTACCTAGAAAAAGAAAAAGTACCATTCATAATAGACAAAACAAACTACGAAACAACATACGAAAGAAACTACATAAGAAATGTAATTCTACCACTAGTAGAAAAAAAATTCCCAAACTACAGAGAACACCTCAAAAACCTAATCCAAGACCTATGGCTAGAAGAAAAACTATTAGAAAAACTAACCCAAAAAACCTTCAAGAACTCCCTAATTAACCCATCAGAAAACAAACTAACAATTGATATTGAAAAACTATCAAGAACAAAAAACGAACTCATCATAAAAGAAGCAATAAAAACAGCATTCAAAACACTGAAGCACATACCCACAAGGAAACAAATAAACCTAGTTTACGAAAACATCAAAAACAGAGAAGGCAACAAAGAAATACTAGAAACCTCAAAACTCAAAGTCCTGAGAGAATACAACAAATTAACAATTTACAGAAAAATCCAAAAAGAAACACAAAAATCCCCAAAAATCTTTGAAATCTGCGGAATAAAAATAATAGACCACACACAAAACACAAAAATACAAGTACTAGAAATAAAAAAACACTCACAACTAAAAAAAACCCTGTTAAAAACACTCATAAAAATTCTGAAAACACTCAAACTAATCCACCACCAAACATTCAGAAAATTACTAGTTCAAAACCTAACACTACTAGAAAAAGAAGACTTGAAAGAATTCTTAAAAGAAGAAAGCAAAAAAGGAATATACTACATAGATGCCTCAAACATAAAATCTATGGAGATAAGAAAAAGAAAAGAAGGAGACTACATGAGAATAAAAAAAGGAAAGAAAAAACTAAAAGACATAATCATTGATGAAAAACTACCACTAACCGAAAGAGAAAACATTACTGTATTTGACATAGGAAACAAAGAAATATGCCTAGCTAAGCTAGGTAAAAAAATTAGAATATCTGATAGTTTTTTCGTAACCGAAAAAACAGAAAAAATTATGATTATCGAATTTCCTCACCTTCAATGAACTTGTTTATTTCTTCATCAGTACCAGAAAGAGACATAACATTCTTAGCATGTATATAAGAGTACTTAGCAACTACAGAATCTCTAACAAATTTCTTGAAATTAAGAAGTGGAAGTCTAGAGAAGAAGAAATAAACGGAACCTATAAGAACGAATATTACCCAAGCTCCAAGCAAAGCCCCCAACACCCTATTTATCATTCCGATCCTAAATATGTCTATAACCCTCTTCAACAGTAGGTGAATAATGAAAAACAATAGAAAAGCTACAACAAGTATAAACAAAACAGAAACACCATAAGAATAATTTTCACTAACACCAACCTTGACAAGAAATTCTGAAAGAGGCTTTGAAAAAGCACCCACCAAAACAATAGAAACTACAATACCAACAACAAGTATCAAAATCCCAATAAAACCTCTCCTAGCCCCCCAAAAAATCCCCAAAGCAACACCAACAATAACAATAACATCAAGCAAATTCATATCTTTTAAATTATCTAAAAGATAAATCAGACATTTCAAGAAAAAATAATCTTTAAAAATAATTATACCCAAACCCTTGTAAGGTGAGATTAAACAAAGAAATCCTATAAAATTTTTTTATGCTACTGAAAGAAAAAATAAGAGAGGCTACCGATAAGGTAATTACCGAAAAATTCGGTGTAAATATTGATAATATTGATGTTACCTATCCTGACAATCCTTCATTTGGTGATTACACTACTACCGTAGCCTTCAGAGTTTCAAAACTCCTAAAAGACAAAGGCTACAAACTACCTGACATCTCTTCAAAAATAGTGGAAGGGCTAAAAGAAAAACTAAAAGAAGAATTTTCAGAGATAAATTTTCTTAACGGCGGATTCATAAACCTAAAACTATCAAAAGAATACTTATCAAAACTCACTGAAGAAATTTCAGAAAATGAGGAATATGGTAAATCTGATTTCGGCAGGGGAAAAGGTAAAATATTACTGGAATATGTTAGTGCAAATCCAACCGGACCACTACACATAGGACACGCAAGATGGGCATCAATAGGCGATAGCCTATACAGAGCTTTCATAACCTCAGGTTATGACATAAAATCTGAATTCTACATTAACGACGCCGGAAACCAAATAACATTACTAAGAGAATCGGTAGAAGCAGTAAGACAAGGCAAGGAAATACCAGAAAATGGATATCATGGTGAATACATTTACGAACTAGCAAAAACCAAAGAAGACCCAATAAAAGTAATTCTTGAATGGCAAAAGGAAGATTTGACACTGTTTGATGTACACTTCGACAATTGGTTCTCCGAAAAATCATTACACGATAGCGGATATGTAGACGATACATTTAACCTACTCAAAGAGAAAGGATTAATATACGAAAAAGATGGTGCTTGGTGGTTCAAAAGTACACTATTTGGCGATGATAAAGACAGAGTAGTAAAAAGGTCAAACGGTGAATACACATACTTCGGAGTCGATATTGCCTACCATAGAAACAAGATAGAAAGAGGATTTGATAGGTTAATAAATATATGGGGAGCTGATCACCACGGATATGTAAAGAGATTAGAATCTGCCATATCTTCAATAAACACCGATGTAAAATTTGAGGTAGTAATAGGGCAAATGGTATCACTCTACAGAAATGGTGAACCCGTAAGAATGTCAAAAAGAACCGGAGATATAATCACCCTTAGAGAAGTGCTTGACGAAGTAGGTAAAGATGTCCTTAGGTATTACCTAGTATCAAAGAAGGTTGATACACATATAGACTTTGATATAGAAGAAGCAAAGAAACAAAGTGAAGATAACCCAGTTTATTACCTTCAGTATGCACACGCAAGAATTAGCGGCATACTCAGAAACTCCCAAGGAATACCCGAAATAGAAGGTAGCAAAGACATAATAGATACCCCAGAATCAGAAGAAATAGCTCGAAAACTAGCAAAATTCCCCGAGGAAATAGTAGATATAACACTATCATTAGAACCACAGAGAATGACAACTTACCTTTTAGACTTAGCTTCATTATTCCACAAATTCTACTCAAAACATAGAGTAATAGACAACGGGAAAGTACACAAAGGAAGAAGAGTATTAGTAAAAGCAGTTAAGAATGTTTTAAAAAAAGGACTCTGGATAATCGGTGTAAACGCTCCAGAGGTAATGTAATGAAAGTTAATAAAGAATTATTAGATTCACTCTACCAAAAATTTGCAACAGAAAAGTTCATACACTCCGACCCAATACAGTTTGTTTACAAATTTGACAACCCGAAAGACAAAGAAATCGCAGGATTTATAGCCTCTACCCTAGCACAAGGCAAAAGAGTAAACATAATAAGCAAAGTAAATGAAATACTATTCAGCATAATGAAAGGCACACCTTACGATTATCTAATGACTTTTGACCCTAATAATCCGTCTCAAGAACTAAAAAGCTTCTCATACTTTGCCTATAGAGTAATAAACGGTGAACACTTACTTTACATATTCTCAGCACTGAAAAATATCATAAAAAAGTACGAAAACCTAAAAAATGCTTTTTATGAATACAGTAGAAGAAATATAAATTCAAAAAATGTTCGCGAAATCCTCACGGATTTCGTAGATGAATTTTTTATAAATTTTACCAGAGTACCATTAGAAGTATCATCACTCGTACCAAATCCTAGAAAAGGTAGTGCCTGTAAAAGGTTAAATATGTTCTTAAGATGGATGGTAAGAAAAGACAAAGTAGACACAGGACTATGGAACGATATAATTCCAACATCAAAGTTGATAATACCTCTGGACTTCCATGTATCAAAAATAGCTAGGGAAATGGGACTCACTGAGAGGAAACAAGATGACTGGACAACAGCAGAAGAAATAACAGAAAACCTGAAAAAATTTGACCCTGAAGATCCAGTAAAGTACGATTTGGCTATATTCGGATACGGTGTAAGCAGAAAATAATTGTATGTTCTTAGCTCTCTCTTTAATAATCATTAAATATGAGTGATGTCAGAACGAAGTATAAAGACATAATAGAATTCTACAAAACAAAAAACATTGCTGTTCTAATGGGTGGATTATCCTCAGAAAGAGAAGTTTCAATAAGGTCTGGAGAGAATGTATACAATGCACTTGTAAATCTAGGATTCAAAGTAACCAAAATGGATGTTGATGCAAACATAGCAAGAAAGCTCATAAAAGATAATATTGACGTAGCAGTGATAATGCTACATGGCAAGTATGGCGAAGATGGAGTAATACAGGGAGTGCTTGAATTACTAGGTATACCTTATACTGGCTGTGATGTCCTAACAAGTGCAATAGGCATGAACAAGATAATAACCAAGGAATTACTCAAAGCCAAAGGCATACCCGTAGCAGATTATGTTGTCCTAGATCCATCAAACCCAGATAAATCATTTAATGACATTCTGTCCCTGGGATTGCCAGTCGTACTAAAACCTGTTGACGAAGGATCTAGCGTAGGAGTAGAAATAATAAAAGAAGAAGACCAACTAAAAGGTAAACTAAGAAACTATTTAAGAAGGCATCCAAATTCGTTTGCAGAAAAAGCTATAATAGGCACTGAAATAACAATAGGTGTAATCGGCGATCAAAAGAACATAACCATATTACCGATAATGGAGCTTAGACCAAAAAAGGAATTTTACGACTACGAAGCAAAATACACCAAAGGAATGACTGACTTTGTAATCCCTGCTGAAATAAGCAAAGAACAAGAAGAAAAAGTAATAGAGTACACAAAAATAGCATTTAAGACTCTCAATTGTAGGGGTGTTGTAAGGTTCGATGCAATAATTTCAAAAGATGACGGACTCCCCTATTTCCTAGAGGTAAATACAATACCAGGAATGACAGAAACAAGCGATATACCTGCAATGGCAAAAGCTGCCGGCATGTCATTCGAAGAAGTTGTTCTAAAACTACTAGAATATGTAAAATGGTAAACCACCATGCAAGAAATGAAATACACCGAAGAGATATTTAAAAAGTATGGTAGGATATATGATGAAGGAAAAGTAATATTCAGGGAAGGTGAACCCGGCAACGAAATGTTCATAATAATTGAAGGGAAAGTCAAAATTACTAAAAATGCCGGAAATCTAGAAAAAACATTAATGATATTAGGAAATGGCGACTTCTTCGGAGAAATGGCTCTAGTTGATGACAAGCCAAGGTCAGCCTCAGCAATAGCACTAACAACATGTAAACTAATAGCTTTAGACAAAAACACTTTCAAAAGTGTAATCCTCAATAACCCTAGCTTCGCCTATAAAGTCATACTCAAAATGTCAGAAAGACTCAGAGAGGCAGACAAACAAATTGAAGAACTCCTAAAATACGACAAAAGAACAAGAATAATAAAAAGCATAGCAGAAGCATTTGAACAAAAAGAATACTCAAAACTTTCTGATTTAGTCAAAGATGTTTCAGATTTGGTAGGAGTAAGCGAAAGCGAAGTACTATCAGTAATAAGAGAATTGGTAAATTCGTCAGTAATAGGACTAAAGGCAGGAAAAATAACTATAAACAAAGAAGAACTAAAAAGAATTTACAAATTCCTGTCTTTCTCAAAGCCACACTATGAAGCTGATTAAAATTCATGCTCTATCATGTACTTACTAACAACAAAATAAGCACTATCCCTAGAACCATCATCAAGCTGAGATGTAATATACAAACAACTACTGTTGTTTCTTATAGCCTTCTCCTTCACCTCATCAAGCTTAGCTTTATTGTCAACACCTAAAACGATAGTACAAACCCTATCAGAGTCTATACCTGGGTAATCACCATAATTAAAATTCTTAAATCCATCATACGGTGACTCAAAAACAATTATTTTGTCAGCTATACTAAAATACCTCTTGCTAACTGTAGTACCAGGATTGAATATCATTACTTTATCGTTCCCATAAGTTTGCTTAACATAAGATGTTAAGTTAGAGTAGTAGCTAAAGTATTCCTCTTTCGTGGACACTTCATCAAAAAATATACCATCAATCCTATTCGTCCCATAAATTGAAAACCACTTGTCAACATCTGTTTTTACATCTGAAACGCTTCTTGCACCATAAGAAGTATAAACATACCCTATAACATGAAATCCTTTAGAACGAAGATTTGATATTGCTTGATCAAAATTAGCATCCCTTGAATTCCCCGGTCCATTGCCAGCATTTATTATAACCTCAACTTTCCTACCCCTACTATCAAAATCAAATAACTTCCTCCATTCATTAGAATAATAACTATCGCCAGGATACGAATAAAGAGGTACAATATAACTAGTAGCAGAAGAAGAGCCACTACTCAAAACACTACAACCAACAACCAAAGTAGATAGGAAAAACAGGAAAACCACCAAAGTAAACCTTTTCATAACTAAAAAATGTTAAACCTATTAAATAATACTTTTCAACAGGTTATGATTTGAAAAGTTCAAATGCTTGGACTGTGAACTTGCTTCTTTTTATTAAGAGGCTAAGCCTCCTTACAAACAATTAGGTGTGGGTAGGGATACTTAAAGTAATGTGCTAATCAGCACTTTTGTAAAAACTCTTTGTATGATGAAAGAGGAAACCAAATTCATTAAAATCATAGGTATGAAAGTAAACTATGTAAATGTGGCAATTTTTGTTTTGATAATTGGGTTTGTCTTCTTCGTTGGATACCAACTAGGATTACAGAATACCCCCCAGAACGCTATAAAAGCAAAGGCAAAGTACTTATCAGAAAAAGGCAAAAAGGAAGAGGCAATCAAAGAACTTGAACTAGGCTCTAGAGAACTACAAATTGTAATTGACCAAGTAGAACTTGATGTTTTCAGAGCTGAAATATACAAGAACCTTGCAAGGCAGTACTTCATGCGTGATATGTGGGCTAAAGCAATTGAAAATGCTCAAAAAGCAATAGACTTTTTCCCAACAGACTCAAGCTTATACTTCATAATTGGAACTTCTCTATTCCAGCTTTCAAAAGTAGTTGAAGACGAAACAACAAAAAACGCATACCTCGACAGAGCAGAAAAAAACCTAGAAAAAGCAATAACTTTAAACCCCGATTACATTGAAGCAAGATACACCTTTGCACTTATAAAAATAGAGAAAAGAGACTACTTAGAGGCACTAAATCAACTAAACTATGTACTTAATTTAGAACCAAGAAATGTTCCCGCTCTCTTTGCCAGAGCAAGAGTTTACTACGAGACAGGACAACTACTGAAAGCACGAGATGACTACTCAAAACTTTTAGAAATACTAACCCCCAACAACCCAAAAAGAAAAAAGATAATGGAGAACATAAGAATAATAGATGAGGAACTACTCAACAGGTAACTCTATAAAAAACTCACTACCCTTTCCTAACTCAGATTCAAAATAAACCTTACCCCCATGATTCATAACTATAGTTTCAACAATTGATAGCCCCAAGCCACTACCTGACCTCTTCGTAGTAGTATAAGGTTTAAAAATCTCTTTTTTAATATCCTCAGGTATCCCCTCACCGTAATCCTTAACACTTATAACAACAAAGTCCCCTCTTCTGAAAGCTTTTATATCTATCCTTGGTGATTCCTTTTGTGCTTCAATACCATTTTTAACTAGATTTATCAAACACTGCTTCATCTGGTCATAATCAGCATTCACCTTAAGGCTCCCATCAACCTGAATATTAAATTCAACATTATGTCCCGAGAAAAGTTCTTTAACAGAAAGAACCAGATCCAAAACTTCAAATTTTGTTTTGACAGGCATAGAAATTTTAGCAAAGTTAGAAAGCTGAGAAACAAGGTTATCTATCCTATCAACCTCCTCGAGTATAACCTTGAGCGAAGGAATTAGATTCTCCTTCAACTTTGGTGAATCAGAAAGAAGCATAAGCCTCTGAAGAGTAAGCTTTATAGGTGTCAGAGGATTTTTTATCTCATGAGCAAACTTCCGTGCAATCTCTCTCCAAAGTTCTATCCTCTCCATCTTCATTAACCTATATTGGTATTCCCGAAGCTTAACAACCATATCATTAAAAGACCTTATCAGGTCTTTTATCTCGCCAAAAGCAAAATTATCACTAACGGAAACATTTAAATTACCTTTAGATACTTCACTCATACCTCTAGCCAAATTAGATATCGAAGCTGAAATATACTCAGAAGACAGATAAGCAAAAAGAAGTGACAAAAACAAAGAAGGTATATTAATAAGAAGAATGAAGTAAACTATGTAGTTACTAAAAAAACTCTCAAAAAGAAATTCAATCTTACTAAAAACACGGAGTATTCCTGATAAACTTTCCCTTAAGTAGGTAATCCTTTCATCAATCTTGGTATAAGCCACCAAATAACTGTTCCCTTCTCTCTTAAAGGAAAAAAGAAATTCGCTATTCCCCACCTTCACTATACTCCTACCCTCATTAACTCCTGAATACTTAAGATGCTCCACTATATTAGAAATCACCTCATCTTTGTATTCTAAATCCAAGCTTACTAAAGCATTTTTAATGCCATTTTTATACGAACCACTGCGAATAGCCTTATCCAACTCCTCAAAAGTATCGACATAATACCCTGACAAAACTTTTAAAGATTCCTTAGGTAACGAATAAAACTTCTCATCAGGAGAAGCATAAAATGAGAGCCTCAAAGAATTAAAAACCACAACAAAAACGATAGACAAAATTAGTGTAGAAGTGATACTAATCAAAAGGAACATAACAAGAAGCCGCATCCTTATCCTAGAACCTATCTCCTTCTTAACGAAACTAGAAATCGACTTAAAAAGAATATAGACCGAAAGAATCAGTAAAACAACAGAAACGAAGGTAACACCAAAAGCTGTAAACTTATTCACAGCTTGCCCGTAACCAGACGAAAGAAACCAACCAGTAATAAATAGAGACAAAACATAAGCTACAACAAAAAGTAATATAAAAATCACTAACCTTTTCGCCATAGCCTCACCTAATCAAAAAAGGCTCAGAATACATTTCTCTCCCCTCCCAACCCCCCAAATTCAAAATGGAAGCTATAATACTAAGAGGTGGCCTCAGCTCTAAACTTGAAATCCTCATCTTCGCAACAACAACAAAATCAGTATCATCGTAAATAGTTGACAAATCAGGTAACTCCTTCAAATCCGAAATTTTCTGTCTAATAACCAAAGGAAAAATATTTTTAGGAACTTCTTCCAACGAAGAAGCTAATCTAAACCTTATCCCATCAAAAACTAGAAAGTTCTCAGTCACAAGGTCATAGCTTATCTGCCTTACAATTCTATAATTTGTTACCTCAGTAACAATGTTTAGAGGCTTAAAATCCCTTCTCAAGATTTTAACAGACACAATGACTTTGAAATCTATGTTATTTTTTATCATTTTTTCAAAGTCCTTAGGAAATCCGCCTTGCCCCCATATCTTTATATTAAGGTATTCTTTATCAACATAAACATCTACTTTTTCTAAATCCAAGCAGTAAACAATGTTAGAAAACAAAAATATCGGTATTAACGCCACTAAAAAAGGAAAAAACACCCTCAAATTCATCTTTCTAATATTATAGTTACAAAAACACAGCTTTTGAAAATTAACAAGTAATCACAATATCAGCATAGCATCACCGTAACTATAGAACCTAAATTTCTTTTCTATCGCGTACTTATACGCTGACATTATCAAATCCTTATCGGCGAAAGCCGATACTAGAAGTATCAAAGAAGACCTAGGTAAATGAAAATTCGTCACCAAAGCATCAATAACCTTGAATTTGTACCCAGGGTATATAAATAAACTTGTCTCCCCTATATAAGGCTTTGGTGGCGTTTGAGAAAAAGTTGTCTCAAGTGCCCTAGTCACCGTTGTACCAACAGCAACAACTTTTTTGCCTTTTGCTTTTGCTTCATTCACAACATCAATTACATCTTGGCTTACTTCCAGAAATTCAGAGTGTAATCTCACATCCTCCACCTTCTCGGTCTTTATCGGCTCAAATGTACCCAATCCAACATGCAAAGTAACATACTTTATTACTACTCCTTTGTTTTCTATTTCTTTAAGCAACTCTTCAGTAAAATGTAGCCCAGCAGTAGGAGAAGCAATAGACCCGTAAACTCTCTTATATACTGTTTGATAAAATATCTCATCTTCATTTTTGACCCTTTCAACTCCTAACTTTTCCCTCTTCTTCTCTATATAAGGTGGCAAAGGAACCTCACCTACTTCGTTTAGCTCACTAATTCCAAACTTCTTGTTACTAACCAAAACCCTCAAACCTTCCTCTACTCCACCAACTTCAAACTCAAAGTCCTTGACAACCAACTTATCACCAACCTTCACCCTCCTAGCGTTTCTTATCAAAGCCAATGATTCATAATCACTAAGGAATTTAGTAAATAAAACTTCGTGTATCCTTCCTGTTCTCTTACATGTCATGTAAACTCTAGACTTTATAACACCCGAATCATTAAGAACTAAAACATCACCTTCGTTAAGAAAATTAACAATATCCCTAAAAATGAACTCCTCGAAAGTTCTAGATGCTCTATTTACAACAAGTAATCTACACTTGTCTCTTTCCTTAAGTGGCTCATGAGCTATTAGCTCCTCAGGTAAATCAAAATCAAATTCCTTTATATTCATAACACTAACCTACTCATACCTTATTCTTGGGTCAACTACAGCATAGAGCAAATCTGCTATCAACAAACTTATCAGCGTTAGAAGTGCCGAGATAGCACTTAATCCCATAACAACAGGGTAATCCCTAGAAAACACAGCAGAATAGAAAAGCTGTCCTATTCCCGGCAGTGAAAAGATTTTTTCAATTATAACGCTACCAGCGATAAGAGAAGGCAAAACCGTACTGAATATCGTTATAACAGGTATTAAGCTATTCCTTAGTATGTAATGCCTTCTTATAGTTTTTTCATCTACCCCCAAGGCTCTGGCAAATTTAACATATTCCTGGTTACTAACCTCTATTACTGAAGTTCTAACAATTTTGGCAACGAAGGCAATACCAGCATAAGAAAGAACAATAACGGGCAAAGCAATATGATTCATTACATCCGCAACTTTCTCAAAGAAATTCATTTGGTCAAAGTTTATAGAGGTGAAGCCACCAATTGGGAAAATACCTAAATTAATTGAAAAAACAAGTATAAGCATGAGGGCCACCCATGGCTCAAAAAGAGAGTACAACCCAAAAAGAACGACACTTGACACTTTATCAAAAAGCTTACCTCTATATATCCCCGCCAAGACACCTATAGTTACCCCAAATATCAAAACTATCAAGTTAGCAAAAATATTTATCGTTATGGTAACAGGTAATCTATCAAGTATTAGTTCACCTACCCCCTTGCCATACTGGAAGGAATTGCCAAAATTAAAAGTTAGGAAATTTCCTAGCCAGACTATATACCTTTCAAGTATTGGCTTATCCAAACCATAGGTCTTTTTAAAAAGTTCGTAAGCTTCAGGTGAGAGCTTTGAACTCATTTCCCCTATCATACCTCTTATTGGGTCACCAGGTGCAAGATGTACAACCAAGAATATAACAAGAGTTATACCTATGAAAGTCGGAATAATCAAAATAGTTCTCTTAATAACATACCAAAGCATAAACCTCGAACTACTTCCTTTTTACCGCTTTACTCATGAACCTATCTATATACTTGTTGATTCCTATAGTTATAAGAACACCCAAAACTATCATTCCTAGAATGAACAAACCGTACGATATGGGCCAAGGTATCCCCTCTGTCATCATCGAATATTCAGACATACCACCAATACTAGCTATAAGGTTAAGCGGTAGCATAACAACATTGATTATTGTCAGGTTTTTTATCAAAATGTTCATGTTATTGTTAACAATGCTAGCTCTAGCGTCCATCAACTCTGACAAAACCATTGAAAGTATTCTAGCCTGCCTATAACATTGCTTTTGGTCTATTATAAGGTCCTTTATCCTCTCCACATGACTTTTTGAAAAACCTAACTTACTAGAATTTTCTTTTAACTTTATCAGCACCCCTAAATTAGAATTTAAGGAGTTAAGGTAGTAAACCAAACTTTCGCTCAAATTGAACATATACAGAAGATAAGTGTTATCAAGCGAAGTAGTAAGTTTCTCCTCTATCTCAGACGAAATAAGCTTTATTCCCCTCAAATGCCCATAGTAGTGGCTTATAGTTGAATGAATAAGCGAAAGAAGAATATCGTATGTTGTGGCTATGTTTCTAAAATACTTAGACTCAAAAAAACCAACTTCATCAGGTGAGATAATAACGATATTGTTACCCGAAATAAAGATACCTATGGAGGAAACATTGAATACCAGTTGCCCGTTGTGAGAGTAATTTTTTGGTATTTTCCATATTATGAAAACCTCACCAGTTTCGTAAATTTCCAAACGAGAAATCTCTTCAGGGTCAAAAGCAGAATTTATATCGTGTTCACTTATCCCCATCTGCTTTATTAACTCTAGTTCATTTTCTGATGGTTCTATGAAAATTTTAATAGGCGATAAAGGATTATCAGAAACCTTAGCTATGCCATTCACAATTTCATAATACTTTATCATAGAAAACTATCAAAAATTCTCAGAAATTATAAAACCGACAAGAAAACTGAAACAAATTAACAATTAGCAGAAGAACCAAGGTAAACTTCGTCTCTCACTCTAAAAAGTTATCCGTGAGGTAGGATTTTTTTATAGCCTTGAGTACTTCCAATTCATTAGCTGGCGACAAACTAGTAATAGCACTTATCCTAACAAATCTATCATAAGTTCTAAGTTTGACTATAAGGTTCTTGTAGCTCTCCGTTATGTTTGAGTCAACTATTACAACAAGTCTTACATTGGTGTTGACATACTTTGAAAATGCTTCCTCTTCAGATGTAGCAGTATAAACATCTGTATCAGAGTAAAAATCTGGCGATAAAATGATACCTTCTTTCTTAATCTTCTCAACAAACAATGCAACAGCCTCTGAGTGCATAAAAAACTTCTGGAGATAGTTACTATCAGTAGCCTTCATGAATGTAACAAGCAGAAGCCCTCTTTCAGAACTATAAAAACTTATTTCAGCCTTCCTATCAATACTACCCTTTATCCTATTCCACTTCTCAAAGGAAATTTCTTCGTTATAACCAATAATAACTTCCCCTCTACTAAATATCTCCATAGCAGAAAAAACGGTTCTTTTCCTTTTGGACAACCTGTTAGCATCGTCTATCGCCGAAATGTACCTATCAAAATCTATAAAACTCTTAGTGGCAAACGGTAACCTGTAAGTCTGTGGGAATAAACTAACAAGCTTAGCAAACAAAAGTTCTGAATATACCACATCTATCTTGTCTATTCCATTTCTCAAAAGAACATCATAATGGTCAAAATCAAAAGTTGTTCCCTGGAAAAATCTAATCTCGTGCTTAGTTACTTTATCAACAAACCTTATATCTCTCTGGTATATTACAGGAACTGAACCACCATATTTTTCAATCACCCTAAGAGCTTCATCAATTTTTATTTGCATACCAATGAAATTTTACAAAGCTAAAATAATGAAATACAAACTAAAAAACTGGAACCACTAAACCAAATTCCTCAAAGCCATCATAATACCTCCTTAAGTGCTTATAGTACTGTGCTTAATAGCACTTCACGCTAAGTAGCACTTGTGCCTAAGGCACTTGTGTCTAAGACACTTGTGTCTAAGACACTTTCTTAATTATTTGAGTGCTTAAAGGTGTTCATAACACATTTTCAAGTGCTAGCTTGTATTCTCCGATGAAAAAAGGTGTTGGAAAGTGAAGCTTTCCAACGAGTGCTTATTAGCACTTTCTTAATGAGGTGCTTAATAGCACGTTGTGCTTCATAGCACTTAGTGCTTAATAGCACTTTCTTATCTAGAGAGTGAAGAGAGGATTTGCCTCTTTTAAAATAAAAAGGATGCAAAGCCTCCCTTACTAATCTACTTTTCTTGAATAACGAATTTGAATTATTTAACATTTTTGTTGTGTGTGGAGGAAGAATATGTTCAAAGGTTCAATGGTTGCAATAATAACACCCTTCAAGGGACCTCAAAAGGAAGTTGATTACGAGACCTTAGAGTACCTGATAGAATGGCATATCCAAAACGGTACAAATGTAATAGTAGCATGCGGAACAACTGGTGAATCCCCAACACTTTCATTCGAAGAACATACCAAAGTCGTTGATTTCGTCGTAAAGAAAGTCAGAGGTAGAATACCAGTCATAGCAGGAACAGGTACAAACTCCACCCAAGAGTCTATCTACCTAACAAACGAAGCTAAGAAGAGCAAAGCTGATGCAGCTCTGGTAATAGCTCCTTACTACAACAAACCAACTCAAAACGGTCTAATTGAACATTTTACAGCAATTTCAAAAGAAACCGGAGGTTTCCCAATAATCGCCTATAACGTACCATCAAGAACAGTAATAAACATTGAACCGAAAACCCTAGCAGAAATAGTCAAAAGAAACCCAAATGTAATAGGAGTAAAAGAGGCATCAGGAAACATAAAACAATGTATGGATATCCTAGAGTTCGTTGATAAACCTGATTTCTTGCTAATATCAGGCGACGATGGAATAAACCTACCAATTCTAAAAATTGGTGGCGTAGGAAGCATATCAGTAACTGCCAACTTAGTACCCAAAGATGTCTCTGACATGATAAACTCATACCTAAACGGAGACGTAAAAAGAGCAGAGCAATTAGATAGAAAACTTCAGATTCTAAACAGAGCACTCTTCTTAGAAACTAACCCAATACCTATAAAGAAAGCGATGGAAATCGCTGGAATAATAAAAGACGGCAGCCTAAGACTGCCTCTAACAGAACTCACACCTCCTAATGTAGAGAAGCTAAAAGAGGCAATGAGAGCTTACGGGCTAATATCCTAAGGTATATCTATAGCGAATCCCATAGCACTCTGAGAGTAGCCAAACTTCTGAGTTAGGCTATCATACCTACCACCAGAAGCAATTGGGTCATTGGAGTTAGAGGTATAAACAACAAAATATACACCATTGTAGTAATTCATTTGAGGAACTAGCAGAGGGTCAAACAATATCCTATCACCAAAACATGCTCTCATAGCCTGGAAACCCTTATTAACATTATCATATGCCCCAATCTTGCTTAAAACGAGCTTTAGGACATCCTCAGAACTCCTCCTTAGAAACTCTTTAAAAATTTCTGAAATCTCTTTACCCTTTTCACCAAAAACTTTTAAAATAGATGTTAGGTCCCTAACTCTCAAGAGTTCAATAAACAATTCTTTGTCTTCAGCGTCAAAGCCTTCCGTTAACTTATCCAAAACTACAGTAAAGTTAAAAACGACTATGTATTCACCAATAACTTTCAATTCTCTGAGTTTTTCCAGTAGCTTTTTAAGAAGTGATACTATCTCTTCTTCGTTAGAAGAACCAATTATCTCAACACCAAACTGCTTTATCTGCTTTCTGTGCCACTCTGAATCAGGAGCCCTGAAAACATCACCAAAGTAATAAAGCTTAACAGGAAGCTTAACATCATTTATCCTTGGTCCCAAAAACCTCACTATCTGAGTTGTTATATCATACCTAGGAACGAGAAACTCATTGCTCTCATCCTTAACAACAAACAATTCTTTAGTTGAATAAGTGCCCAAAGTTCTTTCATAAACCTCAAAGAAATCAAACATAGGTGTATCTATGTAGTTGAATCCTTCAGATTCAACTATCTCCGAAAGGTGATTGAAAATTTCTAAGCAATTCCTCTGCTTAAAAGAAAATCCGCTAGGAGCACCTATTACATTATGCTTTGACAGTATAATAGACCTAAGAAACCTTTTCATGAATCCCCCTCAAAAAGTTAACAACCTTCTCACCATTATTACCCGAGAAAAAGAAACTACCCATCACCAATACATTAGCACCATTTTCCACTAACTCACTAGCATTATCAATATTAACCCCACCATCTACCTCTATTTCTACTTCTCTACCCAAGCCAGAAATCAAGTCTCTAACTTTCCTAACCTTGGGTATAGTTTCCTGAATCAGTTTCTGACCCGAAAAACCCGGTTCAACCGTCATAACCAACACCATATCAACTATATCTAAATAAGGAATAACAGCCTCAACTTCCGTCTTAGGTTTTATCGCTAATCCTAACCTAAAGCCATTTTCCTTTATGAACTCACATAGCTCCCTTGAAAAACCATCAGCCTCAATATGAACAGTTATTATTTCTATTCCTTTAACGAAGAACCTAGAAACTACATCTTTAGACAAATCGATCATCAAGTGCACATCGCCCTTTATACTAGTGCTTTTACTTATAGTTTCAACAACCAAAGGACCAAAGCTTATATTAGGTACAAAATGATTATCCATTATATCATAATGGATATAATCCACTCCCAACTTCTCAAGCCTATCTATCTCCTCACCGAGATTTAAGAAATTAGCAGCAAATATAGAAGGAGCCATCTTTATCTTACTCATAGTGTGCTTTCCTTCACAAGAGTATCATTAATATAAACTTTCACATTTCCGATTCCTTGTATTCTCAAAGGTAAAACCAATTTTGTAAGTTCCTGATATTCTTTAGTTATAACTCTCTGCCCCTGAGAATCACTAACAACAACCTTGACAATAAAATAATTCACACCTTCAACATTATAAAGACTTCTCAAGTCAAGAGAATAAAGCAAGAACTTCGTGTTCTTAACGACATCCTCATTACCGAAAACAGCCACAAAAGCTTGAACATTAACATTAGATGAAACTATATCACCTTCTTTTGGCATTTGGTCAACAACTTTACCATCCTTATCAGGATCCGTAGTTAAAACATTATTTATCGTAACATTTATTCCCTTAGATGCAAAAATTAACAAAACCTGGTCCCATGACATCTCAATAATGTTAGGCATGGGCATAGAAGAAAAACCTGTAGCAACATACACAGTTACCATATCTCCCGGCTTAACCTTAGTACCAGAAGATGGAAAAGTTCTTATTACAGTTCCTTCATTGGCGTTACCTGACTGCACATACTCCAGGCTAACCCTAATACCCTTCGATGAAAGGTAAGCTCTCACATCATCAGCAGGCTTGCCTGAAAAGTCAGGTAAAATAACCTCACCAGAACCAACACTAACAAAAAGTTTGATTACCTTTCCCTCTCTAACTTTACTACCAGGCGATGGAATTTGCCTAATTACTACTCCCCTAGGAACATTAGTAGAAATTACATAATCAACGCTAACAAAAAGCCCAGCCCTCTCTACCTCAGACAAAGCATCAAGTATATCCAAGTTCACAACATTCGGAACCACAGTTATACTAGCAGGTGTAAGCGAAATAGCCAAAACCAAAAAGAAAAACACAACAAAAACGAGGAAAGAAAACGAAAGAATCAAAACAAACTTCCTAGATTCATTAGAAAAAAAATCAACCTCTTTATCTAAGCCGACAACAAACAAGAAAAATTCGTAGATTTTGTTAAAAACTTTTGAAAGAACTCCCCACAAGAAAATCCCAACTCTCTCAAGAACATCCAACAAAAAATAACCTACCCTCTTAAAAAAACTCATACTCAATACATAAGTTTATATGTTCCCAAACTTTCTATACAATTTAAAGAGAGGCGTTAGCCTCTCCTAACTCTCTTTTTAGGTAACTACTTTAAGTAGCTCAACCAGCCCTTATCTTTTGCTAGGACACCTAGCATCCCAACACTTTGTAGGTTTTTTATTGAAAAGTGCTATAAGCACTCACTCTAATTGATTAGAGAAGGTTTATATTCCCCCCTACTCAACAATGTTTAATGAGAAGTGCCATAGCAATTAAGAATGTGCTATTAAGCACATGTGCTATTAAGCACATAAGCATCTATTCAATGTAGAGAGGCAAAGCCTCTCTAGTAAGGTAGAATAATGATTTTGAAAAATGGAAGTAACTCAATTATTATATTCCTAGGAGGTTCATAATGAAAAAACTAGTATTAGCTATATCGTTATTAATTTTCTTTTCAGGAATATCATTCGGAGCAACTTATAAGATAGACCTTATTATTGGTAAAGTTACCTTGAAACAAGGCTCCAAGTCAATATCGCCTAGTATAGGCTACATTTTGAAAAAAGGAGACACAATAATAACAGGAAAAGACTCAGAATGTACAATAAAAATAAGCGATAAAGGATTATTGAAAATCGAAGAGCAAACGACAGTAACATTTGATGAAATAGAAAAGGTAGCAGCTGGATACAAGATTGATAAGATTTCAGCAAAAGGAAACATAATATTCTCAGCTCAAGGTGTATACTCTCCCAAAAGTAGAGTAACAATAAAAACTGAAACAGCATTTGCAACAGTCAGAGGAACTGAATTTATACTTGAATCAGACGAACAAGATACTACTGTATATACACTAGAAGGTTCAGTGTTAGTAGCCCCAGCTATACCAGATATAGAATACACAAAACTCATAGATAGCTACTCCGTTGATGTAAATGAAGACGAAAAAATAACTCTCTCATCTTTAGACGTAATAAACGCAACAACAAAGTTCAAAGAAGGTGAAGGAATAGAATTTCTAAAGGACAAGAAACAACCATTAACAGAAATCGAAAAGCAGAGATACAAGAAGAGATTACAAATGCTAAAAGAAATATATAAGAAAAGGAAAAGCGAACTACAGAAGAAAACAAAAGAATACTCAAAAGACATTGAAAAACTGTTTGAATAGCCACGAAAGAAATGAAAATAAAAGTAGTAACTCTAGGTGATAATAACACAAATTGCTATATCATAACGGAAGGAAACGAATGTATAATAGTAGACCCTGGAGACCACCCAGACTTATTGTTAGAAATTATCCAAAAAGAAAACCTAGAAGTTAAGTACATAATAAACACTCACGGACACTTTGACCACATACTCGGAAATAACAAACTAAAAGAAAAAACAAACGGAAACTTGACTATACACAAAAATGATTCAGAGATGATACAAAACCCATTCAAAAACTTATCAGCCTACATACTAAGTACCCCTTTCTACTCACTACCCCCTGACATAGAACTAAACGACGGAGACGAAATAAAGATAGGGAACAAAAAGCTTCTCACTATCCACACACCAGGACACACAAAAGGTAGTTCGTGCTTTTACATAGAAGATGAAAAAATTCTTCTAACGGGAGATACCCTTTTCAAGTTCTCTTACGGAAGGACAGACTTCATTGACGGAAATCAAGAAGAGATAATTAATTCTCTCAAAAGACTCTATAACGAAATACCCGATGAAGTTACATGTTTACCTGGACACGGTGAAATATTCAAAATGTCGGAAATCAAAGAATGGCTAAAGTCAGTAATTTACTAAGAGAAAGTGGAATCTATAAAGGCACTACCAACAACGCAATCACCATCGTAGAAAACCGCTAACTGCCCTGGAGTAACCCCAAATTGTTTTTCATAAAATTCTACTTTAACCTTGTCATCGTCAATTACTTCCAAGTATCCCCTAACCCCTTCACTCTTATACCTAACCTTGATGGTAAATACCCCGTTTCTAGGTTCACCGTACCACAACCAATTAAGCTTTGAGCCATAGAACCCCGAAAAATATGGAGACTCCGAAACGACTATCCTGTTATTTACTACATCTTTGTACTTAACATAAATTTTCCTACCAACTTGTACCCCTAATCCTCTTCTCTGCCCAACTGTATAGAAATAAACCCCATCATGCTTAGAAAGAAAGTTTCCATTCTCATCAACTACTTCTCCTTCTAAGGGACTAATACCATTATTAATCAAAAAACTCTTCACATCGTTATTAGGAACAAAACACAAATCCTGACTTTCTCTTAAATGTGGTTTAAGAGGTAACCTTGCTTCTCTCGCAATTCTCTGAACTTCACTTTTCGTAAGTTCGCCAACAGGAAACAAAGACCTACTTAATTGGAATTTGCTCAACCTAGCAAGAAAATACGATTGATCCTTGTTCTTATCAATCCCTTTATAGAGTAACTTTTCAGAATCCACTTCCACCACCCTAGCATAATGACCAGTAGCAACAAAATTACCACCTTGCGAAATAGCATACTCCAACATATAGCCAAACTTAAAGTAAAAATTACAGTTAACGCAAGGATTTGGTGTCCTACCCTCACGATACTCTTTTATGAAAGGTAATATTATCTTTCTTCTGAACAAATCCTTTACATTAACAATCTCATGAGTTATACCTAAGTACTTACAAACATACTGAGCATATTTAACCTCATCTAGAGAACAACACTTTCTTTCACCTTCAACATCAGACAAAACTAGAGTAACTCCCCTAACCTCATAACCTTGCTCTTTGAGAAGCAAAGCAGAAACACTGCTATCAACCCCACCACTCATTCCAACAAAAACAACTGGCATAAATACAATAAGATAATAACTATCCGAAAAATTTTCAATTCATTCTGAAAACCTCATTACTCAAGTATCTTGCGCTTAATAGCACCTTTTTAACTAAGTGCTTACAGTACTTTATTATCCAAATTACTCTAGGGGGTGTAGAGGGGTTTACCCCCCCTCTACATGAAATATGGTGGGCGGGTGGGGTGCTTATAGCACCTACTTATAAATACTCAAAGGTGCTTAATAGCACCTTCCAAATTAAGTTCTTAAAGCACGCCGCACTTAAAGCACTGCTTAAAGGTGCTAAACAGCACCTTCTCACCCAATAGCAATTCATAAATATTGAAGATTACAGAGAGGTACAACCTCTCTTTAAATAAGAAAGAGTCCAAGGCTCTTTGAACCTCAGGCTCAGAATTAATATCCTAAAAATGCTAACCTCTCTTACGAAAATAACCTTATGGGAAAACGCCAAACACTGAAAGTACTATTCACAACCGTACTACTAACTTTGGTTTTGCTGAACGCTAACGGAGAAAATGTAAAAGTAAGAGATATAGCTAAGATAGTAGGGCTTGAGGAAATACAAGTCTCAGGCTATGGTGTAGTAGTTGGATTAAGAGGAACAGGAGACAACATAAAGAATGAAATCACGAGAACAAGCATAATGAACTACTTAAACAATCTCGGAATAAATGTAAGCTCTACGAATATATCATCAAAAAACATAGCTTCGGTAATCGTAACAGGTAAAATATCACCATTTTCAAAATCTGGCATGACTTTTGATGTTAATGTTTCATCAATCTTTGATGCTAGGTCACTTGAGGGTGGATTTCTTCTAAAAACATTACTTAAAGACATTGACGGTAATATAGTAGGTATAGCTCAAGGAACGATAATAACACCTAAGTCAGGCATAAAAACCTCTGGTAACATTCCAGGTGGTGGAATAGTCATATCAAACATCTCTAAAAACTTCCTACAAAACGGAAAGATACGATTACACTTTGATGACGATTCTCCTCAAGTAATATCTAGCTTCATCAACACCTTAAAAGAACAGTTTGAAGAAGTCAAAATAACTGTAGAAGTTGAAGACCTATCAACAGTAAGCATAGAGATACCCGAAAGCTTTGAAGGAAACGAAATAGAATTTATATCAAGAATAATGAACACAGAAATAGAATACACAGTCACACCCACAATAGTGATAGACCCAAAAAATAACACTTTGGTTATTTCTGGTAATGTAAGCATACAACCAGTAAGCATATCATATAAAGGAATGAAAATAGAATTTTCAGAGATAGGCGGAATTATGGAATATGGCGAGATATATTCTATTCCCAGCAATCAACTTTCTGAATTTGTCCAATTTTTGTTCAAAAACGGCTTCAAATCCGAGGACATAATAAATGTTATATCGCTAATGAAAGAAGCAGGAGCAATAAAGGTAAGGATAAGAACGAGGTAAACTAAACAACTAAAAGTTCAGTAGGCAAAGTAGTTAGAACCTCGGCCGAATTCTTCCTAACCAAAACCATGTTTTCTATCCTTATACCAAACTCATTTTTGAAGTACACACCCGGCTCAACTGTAACAATCATACCTTCTCTAAGAATATCATTACTCGTCTCATTCAAAGTTGGCAGTTCGTGGATATCCAAACCTACACCATGCCCAGTACCATGTAAAAAGTAACTATCTAATCCATACTTAGCAAGATATCCTCTAACCTTGCTGTCAATATCCGAAGCCTTCACCCCTGCCTTTATTATCGCTATCCCTTCATTCATAGCATCAAGAACTATCTTATATGTCTCAACAAATTTATCACTAGGCTTACCTACAAATATAGTTCTAGTAGTATCCGTACAATATCTATCCATCTTTATTCCAAAGTCAAAAATTATAGGCTCATTGTTATTAATGACTTTATTCGAGGCAGTGGCATGAGGTACCGAAGACCTAGAACCTGAGGCAACTATTGTTGGGAACGATACCCCCTCCGCTCCTTTCTTTCTAGAGTAGTACTCAAATTCAGCGGCTACTTCTATCTCTGTCATCCCTGGCTTAATCATCCTCAAGGTATACAAGAAAGCTTCATCAGAAAGTAGTAAATTCCTTTTTATTATCTCTATTTCTTCTTCATCCTTCACAGCTCTGACAACAAGAGGATAATTCTCCGAAAAGTATATCCTTATATCTCCAACGGCAAAGTGGTCATCCCTCAAAGAAATCAATTTCTTATTTACACCAAATATCTTGTTATCTTTTGCAGCCTCTATCACCGAAACGAATGAATTTATTGTAGTATCCTGAGAAGAGATACATATCTCCTCCGACTCATTTTCAAGAAGTATATCAACAACCAAAGGATTTATTTCCTTCTTCTTAACTACATGTATATTAAACAAACTACTATCAACATCATTGTAAACCTGCTCTTCAAACATCTCAGTTGTTATTATATGATTGCTTTTGTAGCCTATAATCATCAAAGCATAATCACCAGTAAAGCCAGAGAAGTAATAAATGTGTTCAGACTCAGAGGTTATAAAAGTTCTGCCTCCAGTCTTCATTAATAGAGCCTCAATCCTTTTCTTGAACTTATTAACATTCATAACTTCACCTTCTTGTAATATTAATAGAGAATTTTATACCAAAACGGAAAAAATTTCAAGTTATTTATTCCACACCACCCAACTCTACATATATACTTATATCACCAAAAGGGAAAAGATAAAACACTGGTATATTGGCTTTAGAGAATATGTAATAGCCACCTATGTTTGTGAGTTCTATATATCCCCCCTTGATACCATTTATTCTATACCTAGTTCCTTTCATTCTAGAGAAACTTATGTACCTAGAGTTAGTCACCTCCAGAAAATTAACAAAAAACTCATCTGGCAACTTTTCCCAGTACATAGTTCTTATTATCTCAGTAGCAAGGTCATTTATTGTGTCATTTGTATTGTAAATAACAGTATCACCAAAAAAGATACTATCAACAATAACCAAATTTTTCCCCCTATCAAAAAACACAAAGTTCGTATCTTTCAAATCTTTCTCAACACTATAACTTTCCCTTTTTATGGTCCTTAGAGTCTTGGGGTCAATATACGATATAACCAAGTCATCAGCATAAACAAATGGTTTTGTTCCAGGGTAAGTTTTTATAGTAGATATAGCCCTTATATTGGTCTCACTCCTCTCTATATTTACATTTGCTTCACCGGCTCTTATCCCAAGAATAGAAAAGTAATACTTCAAAAACTTCGGTTCACTACCAGCAAAAGAATAGTAAGAAACAAAAAGCACCAAAACAAACAACAAAACAAAAATCTTCTTCTTACTCATATCCATATTTTATGAAAGCAAACGAATGGAAATAACAAGATAATTTAATTGTGTTGAAAAACTCACAGGTGAGCCTAATGCTCTCTTTTTACTAATAAGTGCTAATTAGCACATTGTTTTTAGTAAGTGCTATGAAGCACCTTACCCAACTTAATTAGCTTAAGAGAGGAATAGCTTCTCTTCACTTTCTCATTCATAATGAAAAAGTGCTATTAAGCACAAGTGCTATTAAGTAAACTATTCCATTTAACACATTACTTTAAGCGACCTCACCGACCTTGATTGATGCGGAGAGGCACAGCCTCTCCACACTCTATAAGTGTTTAATAGAAAGTCCATTAGCACAAGTGCTTTAAGCACTTGATTAAAAAGGTGCTATTAAGCACAAGATTTTTCCAACAGAAATTCAAAAAGTTGATTTTTCTAAAGTAAACTCTGTATAATTTTTTTACTAGTTGTTCCCCGGTAGCTCAGTCGGCAGAGCAGCTGGCTGTTAACCAGCGGGCCGCAGGTTCGAGTCCTGCCCGGGGAGCCTTGCCTATCTCACCTTTTGCCTCTCTTGAAAGAAAGACACTGATCAAAGAGACATCATCTCTCTTCAAGTAACTAGGACAGAAGAGTTACTAATAGCAACGTTCTTAATTAAGTGCTAAATAGCACTAAGTGCTAAACAGCACTAAGTGCTAAATAGCACTAAGTAAACAGCACTTAGTGATTTAAGGATATCAAAGAGTAAGTCTTTTAATCTAAAATGCAGTGACTACCTTATCCAAGAACTGCTCATACAAGAATTTCAAGTCCTTTATCTTAGCTTCAATCTCCGAAGCTGCGCCTTCAGAAAACAGTTTCTCTATTTTTTCCTTTAACTCAACTATTTCGTTGTATAAATCTATATCAACTTCTTTTATTTTAGGCAATTTCGGCTCTATCGTGGACAAAATCATATTGTATCTACTCCTTAATATTCCTATTCTCCTTATTTCTTCATCCCTTGCCTTGTTTTTCCTACTCTCTTCTATCATCCTGTTTATCTCTTCTTCGCTTAATATCATCCTGTCCTTTATCTCAACTTTCTGTGATGCACCAGTAGACAAATCAACAGCCGAAACCCTCAAGATACCGTCAATATCTATCTCAAATGTAACTTCTATTCTTGGCTCTCCTTTTTTAGCCTTCCTTATGCCAGTCAACTCAAACTTTCCTAAGGATATATTATCCTTAGCGAGTGACCTTTCACCCTGAAGTATGTGGATTTCTACTGATTCCTGATTATCTACAACCGTTGTAAATATCTTACTAGCTGAAGTCGGTATTGGTGTATTCCTAGGAATTATAGGTATAAATATACCGTTCTCTATTTCAACACCCAAAGACAGAGGTGTAACATCCACCAAAGCTATGCCTTTGATTTCACCGGCAATTATACCAGCTTGTATTGCCGCACCGAGAGCTACAACTTCCTCAGGGTCTATCATCGGCTCTGCCCCAATACCTAATGCAGCTTCAACTCTTCTTCTTATGTACGGTATTCTTGTAGAACCACCAACTAAAAGTAAGTGATTTATATCTTCTCTACTGAGTCCGGCTTCCTTTATCGTCTTGTTAAGCAATTCAATTGTTTGGTCTACGAACGGAGCTATAACTTTGTTAAGTTGCTCCCTGGTCAAAGTGAAAGAAAGATGTTTGATTGTATTCTCTGTAGCACTAACAAAGGGCACAACAACATCAACAGCTTCTTCATCAGAAAGCAAAATTTTTGCCTTCTCAACTTCCTCATACAATTTCTGAAGCACTAACCTATCAGAAGATAAGTCTATGCCTTCCTTCTCTTTATACTCCTCCACTATCAATTCTACCAACGCCCTATCAAAATCATCTCCTCCCAAAGAGTTATTACCAGATGTTGCTATAACTTCAAATATCCCATTACTGTAGTTAAGGATTGAAACATCAAACGTACCACCACCTAAATCATAAACAACAATATTTTTTTCGCCCTCAAGCTTATTTATACCGTACGCTATTGCTGCCGCCGTAGGTTCGTTTATTATCCTAACAACATTCATTCCTGCTAGCCTACAAGCATTTTTCAAAGCACTTCTCTGAAGGTCAGAAAAGTACGCTGGCACAGTAATTACAATATCCCTAACAACATCACCTAAATAATACTCTGCTATCTCTTTCAGTTTAGAAAGAATCATTGACGATATCTCTTCGGGTGAATACTCCTTATTATTGATAAAAAATCTATGGTCTGTACCTAAGTACCTCTTTACGGATTTAATAACATTATTAGTGTCTATGAATAGCCTACTCTTTGCACTTTCTCCAACTATCGGCGTACCATCTGGTAGTATTGCTACAACCGAAGGAATAGTTTTTCTACCTTTCTTGTCAGTTATTATCTTCGCTTTCTCACCATCAAAATAAGCTATAGCACACTTACTAGTTCCGAAGTCTATGCCAATCATAGCACCTCCCCTCTGTAATGTTCGGAATAGTTCCCTAACCTTTTAGAAATTAATTTTTGGGGGTCTAGAGATATTTATAGGATTATCAAACATTATCCCTTCACCACCTAAGTACTCAGGTTCCTCACCTTCTATAAGGACTAAAACATCCTTACAACCTGCAGCACTACCAAGCGTATAGGCAATCTGATAAATTGAATAAAGTACCCCTTCACTACCATAGGAATTGTAATTCACATCTTTTGAAAGGTTTATAACTAAAGTTTTTTCAGGCGTAATCTTGTAATCTATAAGCCTAACCTTTGGGTTAACAAAACTCAGTCTATTACCTTCGCTCTTAACAGACTTAAGCTTACTAAAAATTGTCATTACAGGGTCCTGAACATTTGTTAACTCCACCAACTCGTAGTAAAATGAAATATTATCACCCACCTCCCTATACAAGAAAATTCTTAATTTTTTAATTACAAATTTGCTCTCAGCTTTGCTTTCCATCATATTTGTACGAATGTTCGTAATTACACTCCTCACCTCTTTTTTTACACCTTCATAATTTGTAGCCACATTCTCGCTTTGATTATCAATAATATTTGTTTCATAAACCTGAGGTGAAAAACTTTCACCAGACTCAAAATCTTCTTTACCAAAACTGTTAGTAACTTTTAGGTTTTGGAATTTAATTCCTCCCCCCTTAAAGAAATCTTTAAAGAATAGGTCATAAGCGATGTAGCCAATACCAGCTAAAGAAAGTATAGAAAGAAAAGCTATCAAAACTCCGTAATTTCCTTTTTTCCCTTTATTACCTGATTTTTTACCTGACTTCCTCTTTTTCATGTATTAAGGTTCGGAACATATCACCTAGTTTTTATTTTCCTTTGTTTATCTTGCGTATGTTTGTCAACAAGCTCCACCCACCTTTTAGTTTTTATAAAGTTGAATCTTGCACCTTCTGACACAACAAAGAGAGCTGCAACATTACGGCTTTCGGCAAATTTAGGTCCCCCAACATCCCCCAACGTTAGCAAAACTCTTGACAAAACAACACTATCAACACCTTTCTTACCTACCACAACAACAGATACAACTTTACTATCCGGTGGATACCCCGTCCTAGGGTCAATTATAGAAAAGTAGTTCTTAAAATCAATATTAAACCTGTCCTCATCAACCGATGAGACAGAAACAAATCTATCACTAACACTGAAACTGTAAACGAATTCACTAATTCCCATAGCCAGAGGATTTTTAACACCTATCACCCAATCATTATTGAACTTTTTACCTAAAACTAATGAATATCTTGTATCAATCGTAACTATAGCATTTTTTACTTTCTGCCCATCTAGCTTCTCTTTGACTTTCTCAAGCGCCAAACCGATAGCAAAAGGCTTCAAATAAAACTTGGTACTTTTACTTTTTAACCTTATTGACCCTTGGTGAATTACCAAATTCTTAGGAGAAGATGCCTTTAGAGCATATTCTATTTCCTCTTTAGTTGGTACATTAGGATTCTTGCCAAAACCCCAGAGTTCAATCAGGCTACCTATTGTTGGGCTTATTGCTCCCTTCGTTGCATAGTAATAATCCAGAGTAATACCAAGGATTTTTAATAAATCTTCGTCACAGCTAACAAAGCCTCTATAGGCTTTGTAAGTTATATTACTTAGATAACTGCCACCTTCGTACGAATAGTTAAACATGTAGTTTGTAATTGTTTCAAAAATATCAAGTGCTAACTCTTCCCCCTTCTTCTCATTCTCAACAATCAAGTTAACCAATATCGGCAACGATTCGTAATAAAACTGTTTAGAAACCAAAACTTCGTTTTGGCTAAACGAAAAAGAAGAAAAATAAAACAAAAAGGTAAAAATAAAAACTATTCTTCCAAAATTCGGCTTCATAAATTTGACATAATCTTAAATCAAAACATTTCTTCGTATCAAAAGAAAGTGAGGCTTTTGAAAAACTCTTTCTTCAATAGTAAATAACTACTCCCAAGAAGCTGTGTAATCTTTACATACTACGTGTTTAAAACACTCTGTGTTGAAAACACTCTGTGTTGGAAACACTCAAGTACTGAATAGGCTAAATTACCTACATTTTGTATTGTCTGGAGCACTTTCTGGTAAAATCTTATAAAAGTGCAGAGAGGCTAAGCCTCTTAGAGGCTAAGCCTCTTACTCTAGGTAGTACAGAGAGATGTAACCTTTTTAGATCAAATAGGGTGGATGCTTAATAGCACTTTCTTAATTCGTGTACTCTAGAGAGTGTAGAGAGACAAAGTCTCTCTCAATAATAAGGGTGGGAGGGTGTGGTGCTTACAGCACATTCTCAATATTTAAATTAAGAAACAGGCATAGCCTGTTGAACTTTTCAAAAATACATAAACCTTTTTTATAATTTTTTACTATCTCAAGAGGTAAAAATGATAGAGATACTTAAGAGTGGCATTTCAGACCTGAAATCTGATTTCTGTGATGTAAGGTTTGAGGAAATTCACGGAACATCCATAGTTATATCAAACGAAGGTATAGAAGAAATAGCCTACAGAGATTCAAAAGGTGGCATCGTCAGAGTCCTAGACAATGGAGGAATGGCTTACAGCTCATTTAATTTGATTGATGACCTGAAAAACGCAATAATCAGTGCTCAAAAATCCGCAAAACTTCTAAGCACAAAATCAAAAATTGACATTACGAGATACCAAGCAATCAAGGATAAAGTCACCACAAGGTATGAGATAGACCCTCTTTCTTTGAGTTTAGATGAGAAATTAAAGATATGTAACGAATACATGAACATACTTAAAGCTAAAGATATACAATCAGCACGAGTTAGGTATCTTGACTACAGAAAAAAGAAGTACTATGTTAATTCCGAGGGAAGTGAAATAGAACTAGAATTCACCTATGTAGGTATAAGTTTTGTAGCTTATGCGGTTAGTGGTAACAATGTTCAGAAAGCGGCAGAATCAATAGCCCTTTACAAAGGATTTGAGGCAGTATCTAATTTACACTCAAAAGCTGAAGAAGTAGCCAAAAGAGCTGTTGACCTATTATCGGCTGAGCAAGTTGTAGGTGGTAGGTACAATGTAATAATTGACCCGAAACTCACAGGTGTTTTTGCACACGAAGCGTTTGGGCATCTTTCAGAAGCTGACCACATATACGGGAATCAAAGATTGATGGAAACGATGAAAATAGGGAGAAGCTTCGGCGTAGAAGAACTAAACATAATTGATGACGGTAACATTGAAGATGTTGTAGGTTATACACCATACGATGATGAAGGAATTCCTGCTCAGAGAACTTACCTAGTCAAAAACGGTGTTTTGAATGCAAGGTTACACTCAAGATTAACATCAAAATTCATGAACGAACCTCTATCAGGTAATGCTAGAGCTTTGAGTTATGAATTTCCACCTTTAGTAAGGATGACAAACACTTTCATTGACAATGGCACTACGCCAGTAGAAGAATTATTTGAGAAGCTAGGGAATGGCATATACGTTGTTGACTTTTTAGGTGGACAAACTAATTTAGAAATGTTCACTTTCTCAGCTTCTTACGGGTACAAAGTTGAAAACGGCAAGATAACGAAACTGCTCAGAGATATAACTCTGACAGGTAATGTTTTTGAAACTCTCAATAATATCGTTGCCATAGGCAACGACTTAAAAATCCACAGTACAATGGGAGGATGCGGCAAAGGTGGGCAATCACCTTTACCTGTAGGTGACGGCGGACCTCATATTCTAGTAAAAGATGTACTTATAGGAGGGAAAGTTGGATAAGGAAATAGAAAGAAAAGTAGGAAGAGAAATAAACATAAAGAAAGTAAATACGATGATAGGAAATGAAACAATATTCAGAGGGACTTTTGTTGTAGAAGGAGCAATAAGAATTGACGGCATGTACGAAGGGAATATAAGAACGAAGGACCTTGTAATAGTAGGGTCAACTGGTAAAGTGAAAGGTGATATATATGGCGAGGCTGTAGTTATTGGTGGAGCTGTAAAAGGAAACATATTCGCTATGAAGAATATAGTTTTACTTAGCACTGCAAAGGTAATAGGAGACTTAACAGCAACTAAAATACTTATGGACGAAGGAGCGAAATTCAAAGGGAAATTCAAAAGAGCCAGCGAAGAAGAGCTTAAAGCTCTTTTTGAAAAAGAAGTCAACACCTTTATAGAAAAAGAAAAATCATCTTGGGAGTGGTGAAGTTAAACTCTTTAGTTTTTCCAAGTACTCATTTCTAAAACTTTTGTTGTAATTGTCAGCATTGCTACAATCCAGAAAACGAAGAAAGCCACATCCCTCAAGTCAATTATTCCTGATAGGAAAGAAGAGAAATGATTCAGGAAAGAAAGCTCATTCAATACATTAGATATAAAATCATTTGCAACAACTCCTGAGAGCACATCTATGAACCAAAGCAAGAATATGAGAGCGAATCCTATTATAGCGGCTACCATCTGGTTTTGAGACAGTGAAGAAGCAAATAGCCCAATTGAAAGGAAGGCACTCATTGCAAGTATAAAACCTACATATCCAGAAATTATAACACCATAATCAGGAGAACCGTAAACCTCAAGCAAAATGACATAAACAACTGTTAGGAATAACCCGCTTAAGAATATAGCTATGCTCGCTAGATATTTACCTATAACAACTTGGTAAAGAGAAATAGGAGATGTTCTCAAAAGTTCATAAGTGTTTGATCTTTTTTCCTCTGACAATAGCCTCATTGTTAGTATTGGTGAAACTAACATTCCAGCTATTATCATATTATTGAAAACTTTACTCAAATCAGATACCCTTACGAATGAGAAATAAAAATGGAACAAATATCCAGAAATCACCAAAAAAGCAAGCATCACAATATACGCCACAGGAGTAGTAAAATAAACTATTATCTCTTTCTTAAAAACATACCAGATGTTTCTCATAAGCTTAAATTATCTCCAAAACCATCAAAACATCACCTTGATTAACAACCTCTGCATTCTTTTTGAATATTTTAACAACTTTGCCTGTAACAGGAGCTTTTATTTCGTTCATCACCTTCATAGCTTCAACAATACACAGAGTAGCCCCAGCATTGACATGCTGTCCTTCTTTAACAAAAGGCTCAGCACCAGGAGCAGGTGCCTCGTAATACGTCCCTCTTATTGGTGAAACAACTTTGTGATAATTAGGAGCATCAAAAGCGTCAGTTTGCTGAGATTTCTTAGCTTCCTGCGGTTTCGGATGAACTGAAGGCTTTTGAACTTCAGTAGTAGGTGCTTGTACCACAGTTGAAGGAGTTACAGCACCAACTACTGGCGTAAATAAGCCATAGTGGTCTTTGGAAGAGAACTTTATAGAAAACTCTTCCGTCTCTATAACTAGCTCTGATAAATTGTTCTCTTTGAATATCTTTGACAACTTCTCTATCTCTTTGAAAGGAATACCTTCAAGCTTTGCCATGCCAACACCCTTTAAAAAGAATTATTAAAAACAATTATCGTAATTTTCAATATCAAAAATTCTAGACTCATACCAGTGCTTTAAGACTAGTGCTTAAAGCACTTTCTTAATTAGGTATTTAAAGTTGCCTTACAGTGTGCTTAATAGAATACATTTCGCTTAAAGCACATTTTTAATAAAATAGGCAGGGTAGTTGTGATGCTAAGCATCTTTATTTCAAATCCATTGAAACTAAAAGTTTGTGTAATTATAATTCCTCCAGAAAGGTGAATTGATGAGTTAGTATAAATCCCTGTCTTGATAGGGGGTGTATATGAAAAACAAAATTTTTGAGATTATAAGAGAGAGAGAGGCGTAAGGGAAGCCTCATCTTAACTCTCATTTTTACACTACCACTTTTTATAACTTTCTCATTATCTATGCTTGCTTTACAAGGTTGCAGTATTGGCATTGTGAGCCTGGACATCGATGAGAACATCAAGGTAGGTTAGTATACCATAAGACCTAACAAATTTCAAGACGAGACCTCAGCACATCCCATTTACCCTGACGGCCAAGCGTGGATCAGGTTCACATATACCAAAGATGATTTAACGAATATCAATGAGGAGGATTGGGGGAAAGTTGAGATAAGGTTTCATATAGAACCAGGAGATAGCATTAGTAACAATCCAGCTGATAATGTTGTCAGTGGTAATTATGAAGCATGGATATCTGGTCTTCCTTCTAATACCATACTTAGGCCTGTTGGTAAGCTCGGCACATATAGCACAAGGTTGGAAGTAGGGCAGAAGGAAATAACTGTATTATACACCGCCTCCGATGTTAGCGGGATTTACTATGTGATAGGTGAAGCGTATTATGAGGGTAGCTTTGTAACCGCAAAGACATCAACGATTTATGTCAAGATACCGGAACTTGTAGAATTTCCTAGGTATGGTATTGAGAGTGGAGCTAGTTGGAAATTTGTTGGGCAAACAGTATTTCACTCAAACAACAATTATGTTCAACCAACTACGAAAGAACATCTTACGAAGCTTATTCCTTACATTGTTGGAGAATATGCTAAGGATAACGGGGGTGATAGTAATTTTATAGTGAGGATGACGGATGCATCGCTACCTTGGGGAGGGATGTTTTGGATAGGATATACTAGTAGTGAGGACTTGATAATATATGACAGGGTAGATGGCTATGGTAATCCTTACACGATAACTTATTGGGCAAATATTCACCATAGAATATATGCAACGCCACATAAGACGCATAGGGATGGAAGGAATATAGATATATCGTGCTACTCTGATGATGGATCTGGGGGTATATACTCGAGCAAATGCCTAAAGATTGAACAAATTGATAGAGCTATTTCTAATTACAATGCAAAGTTTGGGGATACTTTTTCATATATATATGAAGGGGATCACTATCATCTGACTTGTAAAGCTGCTTCAAATTACTATTACTTAGGCGATTAAAGGATGGATTTTATGAAGAGGATTAAATTTTTAACTTTCTTGTTTATGCTAACTACATTTTTTATGAGCATTTCTTATGGTGTTAAGCCTTATAATGAAAGACCTGATGATTTCACAGCAAGAGTTGAGTGGAGCATAGAGTTTGTGACAAACTACATTCCACCTTGGCATCTGCCAAATGAGGAAAAGAAACCTTTGACAGGAGTGAAGTATCACTATACCCTATTCTACGATGCGAGTAACAAGAGAAAGTTCGCAAGCATACTCGCCCAGTTTGAGAGAGGTAGAGACATAGCAGATGATTTTCTTTATGTGAGGGGGATGTGTAGCAACAATAACATAATATGGACAGGAGGACCTTTTGTAATGAGATATGATTATGACCCATCGACAGGTAGGCTAACAAAAGTAAGACCTGAAAAAGAGAGAATTGTGTTTTTAGATTTAGACGGTACTACCAAACTTGATGGAACGATAGTGCGTAGATGGTTTGTTGATATCAAGGTTCCTGGTGGTTTGATGACAATGGATGAGAGTGAGGGTTTTATGCCACCTGGGGGTAGGCTTGACTTTGAGATAATAGTAAAAGGTGAGAAAACTATGCCAGGGGTTTTGGACTTGGGTGGATGGAGGCAGGCAGCTCACTGGGTATTTAGGTATGCAGGGGATGCACCTCCTGGTTTTTCAATACCTACTGGTGCTAAAGCATTCAAAGTTGTGGGGCCTGTTGTTAAGCCATTTCCATCTGATGGGCCACTAGCATACATTGAGAAACTTATGAAGATAACGAAAGAAGCGTATGAGCTTGGATGGATAAGCAAACAGGATGTTTACGATGGATTGAATGACAAGTTAGTGGCGGCGAGGGACAACATAAAGAAAGGCTGGTGGAATTATCACACTGCTAGGAACATAATGGAGGCGTATAAGCACTTGCTTGATGCACAGAGAGGCAAGGCAATAGATGAGATGACCTATAGAATGCTCTATTACGATGCAAACGAATTAATTGGCATGCTTAAGTAAAATAGAGGAGGGAATTCCCCTCCTCTAAGAAAATTAATAACTCACTCTAAGGTAACTATTGACTAATATACTCTCAAAAGTAACGAACATCTATAAGAAGTTTTTGAATGCAACAATTACTGAAATGTAAAATTTTACCTAGATGGATGAGAAAAGCAAAGCTAAAAACTTTGTTTTCAAGCTCCTAGCTAAGAGATACAAAACCGAATTTGAAGTTAGGAATG
>JAPYWX010000062.1 GCA_028276145.1 Spirochaetota bacterium | reverse complement strand
TGATATTATAGTTACAGTTGAAAGATCTTCCTCATCAAAAGGAGCACTTCTAGAAGATACCTTTTTAATTAATTCTGCTACATATCTGACCTTGTCATTAACAACAACAGGAACCCTTATTACAGAATAAGTAAATTCCTTAGAACCACAGTTTTTTCTATTAATCCAATCAAGAGTAACATACTTTAGTACAACCGGAAATTCTTTCTTAACTACTTCATAAATATCTTTATACTCTGGCTTACCTTTATCAATAACCCTATCCTGTGAGGATATCCTCTTGTTAGATATCCTACCACCTCTATACGAAAAAGATTCCATCACAACAAACTGACCATCCTTAAATTCCATAATCCTACCTAAACTAGCTTCTACCGACTCAATCATGAATCTGAGCATCATCACCCTTAACATTCCGATTTCTCTTAAGTCAAGCAATTTCAAGAATTCAGAAAACTCATTAACCATCTTGATAGACCTATCAAGTTTCTTAAACTGGCGCTTATAACTTCCTTGTATGTTCGTGTTATTTATATCAGACATTATCGTTCCTTGGTAATAAAAAATTTTGAAAAAAACAAAACTCCCTTTCAACATAATCGGAAAGTCTCTGAAAATTCAACAGGTTACATCTGTTTCAGGTTACTGCCTGCTTATTAATTTAGAATAAGGAAGTACTATTAAGCACCCAACCTATTTGATTAAGAAAGGCTTAGCATTTCTTAGCTCTCCAATGTTTAATAGGAAGTGCTAACAAGCACTCTTTGGAAAGCTCCGCTTTCCAAAACCTTTTAGTTATTAATTAAGTAAAAGTGCTTTAAGCACTCAATTAGTAAGGTACTGTTAATAACACCATACTACTTCATTGAGATGTTTCACCCCCTTCCTCACCAAAACAGTTTAAAAAAGCGCTCCAAGGTACTTAGAGAGTACTCAATTGAGAAGGCGCTATAAGCACCTCACCCACCCTAAAATTCTAAGAGAGGCTATCACCTCTCCTAATTCTAATAGAAGTGCTACGAAGCACGCACTTGGCTATTTAAAGAATTTTATTAGAGATGAAGGATCATCTGATATCTTTTTAGAGAAAATCTCGAGGTTTCTTATTGTTCTTCTTAAACTCTTTCCTGCTTCCTCATCAAATAGAACACTTATAGTAGAATTAGTATTAGTTATGGATTTGTTTATTTGATTTACTGTAAACTCAAGTGAGCTTATCACATTGTTTAGTTTTCTTATTTCCAAAGAACCTAAGCTATTTGCCGTTGTGCTTATATCTTTGATAGCTCTTTTTGCATCTTCAAGAGCTACTTTCAATGTAGATGTAATCTCTGATACGTCTTTTATCGATGACGAAATATGTTCTTTATTTTTATTTATCTCCTCTAGAATTTTTTCTAGGTAATATATCGAAAGGACTAACCTGTCAAGGCTACTACCTATATTTGGTGTACTTTCGATTTTACCAATTATTTTCTTGAAAAAAGCATAAATATCCGAGATAGCCTCTGTTAACGAACCTACAGATTGCCCTTCAACAACATCGCCATCTCTCAGGTATGGGGGGTTACCTGTGTAGTTTATGATATCTATATATTTTTCACCAACTAGAGATGTAGATTGAATTATAAATATTGCATCACGGTTTATTTTATATTTTTTATCTATCTTAAGTACAACGATAACGCCCCCTTCCTTCGGGTTTTCTTTTACTGATTCTATGGTACCTACTTTTATTCCTCCTGCAAGTTTAACACCTCCGCCTATAGGTAGATTACCCAGGTACGAGAACTTAACATAGATTCTGTATCCTCTCTCAAAGAAAGGTAAAGAACCCGCTAGGTAGAGACCTAAGATTATCACAAAAAGTCCTAAAATTACAACTATTCCTATTCTGATTTCTTTGTATCTTTCCATAATCACCTACACATCAACTACACATCTACAAATATATCTATCACCAATCTTTTCTACTTTAGCAGCACTATAGCTAGCTCCTTTAACATCTATACTGAACTCATATTCACCACCAGTATAATAATCTCCTTTTAGTTCAAATTTCGCAACAAGGCTATTACCTTCTTCCTTTATTCTTACTTTTATATCGTTAAAAATGAATTTTTTAGCATCCTTTAAGAAAATTAACTTGTTCAAAAAATCAACAAGAAGATCCACAAGGTCTCTGCTTTCTGTTTTGACTTCTCCACTTAACCTGTATTTATTTTTTATGCTTTTCATATCAACCATAACGCTTACCAAAGCCAAGGCTATTGCCTCAAAAGCTTCTTCCAAAGTCTCACCAATTCCCTCTATCATTATGTCTGCTGTGTGATCCAAAATATTTAATTCCCTCATATTCCTTATTCTTCTATGAATAACTTTAGTATTGAGACATACCCATTGAGTTTTTCAACAGACTTCTCCAAATTCTCAATAAGGTTTCTATTACTCATACCCCCAATCTTGTGTATATTTACAACTACCTTAGGGAATGGTGCGTATATATCCTCAACAACAAATGACAGAATTTTATGTATCCCACTAAATATATCCCTCATAGCTTCTAAGAACTCATAGGCTACACTATTAATTATGAGTACTTTTCTCTCTATTATCTTTTTGTTCGATTCGTTTAGCATCAGAGAAGGATTAGATATGAATCTAGAAAGAAGCACATGGTATTCACCACCTTGTTCAACTGCCTTTATAAAACTATTCATTTTGGCAACAACTGGCTCAACCTTTGCATAAAGCTCTGACAATGTCTTTTGTAAAGACTTTTCTGAAAAGTTCCCACTCACTATTAGTGTGTTTAGCGTTGTAGCTAGATAAGATTCCCATACTTCCTTAACAAACAAACTAGTTACACCCACAGCCTTACTGTACAGAAACATTGGTAAGCCATACTTCGAGAAAAGTTTACTGACATTAGTTGAGTATATGCCAAACTCAGGGATTTCTATAGGCTTACCAAACATCATGGTAAGGTACTTCTCTATGAGTTTGCTATTTTTTTCTTCCATCAAGGTGACTATTATTCTTTTATACTTGTCCATCAGAACATTCGTGAACTCGTTGAATAGAGAATATGAGGTTTTTATAACAAAAGGTTTATGAGTAGGGTCATTGGCTATAACTGATATAACATCTGTTATCATTAACTTATTTATCTTATCCCTTAGGCTATTGAAGAATTCTTCGTTTATTTTCTGTTTTATCTCTCCCATTTCCTTAGCTGAAGGAGTAAAAAGCTCAACATAATTTACCATTAACTTGATGTATTCATAAACATAAAGATTATCTAGTTCTAGAGACAAAAGTATACTTTCCAAATCCTTTAAGTGGTTAATTAACCCCTGAGGCGAAACAGGCTTAAATGATATTGAACCTCCTTTAAGTTCTGAACTAAGAGTAAATTTCCTAACTATTGTTTCAAAGTCAAAGAATGCAAATTCTCTAAATTTCATCAAAGTATTGAATATATTGTTCGCTCTTTGTACTAATTCTTGAGGTATAGCCTTGAGTACTCTACTTATTTCATCTTCTGCAATTTTGAGAGCTGTTTTCAGACTGTTTGTTTTGCCAACGATACTTCTAATGTTTTGGTTTAAGTTCTTGTAATCTTCAACAACACTCTCTAGATTGGTTATAGTCTCAAAGAGATATTCACAAGAAGATTTTTCTACTCCCACCCCTTTCCAGATATTTTCGTTATTCAGGAATATGTCAAAGATAGTCCTAAGAACTTTTGCTTGATCGTATAGTGAAAGAATTACTTTACCAAAGTTACCTGATAAGTACCTCCTCGAGAAATCAACCATTACAGGCTTTGACCTTTTTAACCTTTGCTCTATCATTTTTAATGCTTTGTTTTTCTTGTACTCTTCCTGAGTCCCCAACCCTAACAAAGAAATTATAAACATTATCAACCTATCCCAGAACGTCAGTTGTACATTTAGAATTTCATTGTTTCTCACTGGTAACTCAACTACCTCAATACCACCTGAGATTGTTGTATTAGGAGCAACACTTGTTGACGATGTTGCTTTTTTTAGCTTTTCAGCAAGTTTTTGTCTTTCCCTTTCATCTACTTTGAGGTATTCAGCATCCGGTTTCCTTTCAAAAAACCCTATTTTTTTAGCCTTTTCTAATACTTCCTTATCGTATGGCATATATTAACATGATCGGTATTATAAAACGATAAAACCAAAATTACAAAATACAAAGACTACTTCCAAAGAATTTTTTCTAAGAGATGAACACTTCCCAACTGCTACATATTCTTCGTATAATGACTTTCGAATCCTACTAAATCACTTTCTCTTCCTATTACTAAAACTAATTCCTGAACAAACCAGAGTAATCTAGTTCCTACTTAGATATTCTATCAATGATTTTCTTTATCTGTGAAGCTCTTTCGAAGTCTTCCTTTATTACTGCAACATCAAGCTTACCTTTTAGGTAATGCTTGAATTTCTCATCTAGCCACATTAACATGTAAGCTCTAGGAACATTACCATTGAACATTGATACCTTCTTAGCTAGTTTATCTTTGAAAGTTTCAAAGCAACTCATACATCTAAAATGTCCAGTTGAAAGGATATCTTTTTCAGTACTCTTACAAACAGGGCACCTTTTTTCTGTTTCCTTGCTAAAATTCATTGCTTTGAATTCTTCTTCTGAAGATTTACTATTAGCTATAGTATCTAGAAGTTTTTGAAATACTGTTATATCTTTCTTCTTATCAACTTCTTCTTCCTGTAAATCTTCCAGTACCGATGTAACAAATTCGCTTATCTTATCCATCGACAAACCGAACTTATTCATGCACTCTTCACATATATAAATAGACTGAGTTTCGTTACCCAAAGCAAACGAAATAGTCACTATACTCTCATTCTTACCACATATCGAGCATAGCATCTCTCTATCCCTCTATAAATAATATAACAATTTCGGTATGAAATTTACAATAGTTTTAGAATCTATTTTAGATCATCTACTATTCTTATTACTGCACCACTACCTTTTACTACATTCAAGCTATTAATTTCTGCAACTGCTTTCATCAAATCTTTTTCTTTTGCATGGTGTGTAACCATCACAAGAGGCACAAACTCGTGAGGCATAACCTCCTTCTGTATCACAGATGCTATGCTTATATTGTTATCACCAAGGATTTTTGAAATGATACTGAGAACTCCAGGCTTATCTATAACCAGGAACCTGAGATAATACTTAGAAAGTATATCTCCCATCGGCTTCACTTCTCTTTCCGTGAAATGAGAAATCTTGTTTACTCTTCTCGGATTATCCAAGTTTTTAGCTATTTCAACGATATCAGAAACCACAGAAACAGCCGTCGGATATCTCCCCGCTCCTTTACCGTAATACATTGTTATACCTAAGTTCTTGCTTTTGACCAAAACCCCATTATACTCATTTTTAACAGATGCTAATTGATTATCTTTGCTTATAAGAGCCGGGTGAACTCTTATCTCAACCTTACCGTCATCATCAAGTTTCGCTATACCCAGTAGCTTTAGTACAAATCCCATTTCATACGCATATTTGATATCCATCAGTGATATATTTCTTATCCCCTCGATATGTACGGAGTTGAAATCTACAAAAGTGTTGAAAGCAAGTTGTGAGAGTATAGTAATTTTGTGTGCTGTGTCTATACCATCTATATCCAGTGAAGGGTCAGCCTCAGCAAATCCTAGCCTTTGCGCCTCCTTAAGAGCTTCCTCAAACTCTATATTTTCTTCAAACATTTTTGTTAGAATGAAGTTTGTAGTACCATTGAGGATTCCCAATATTTCGCTTACCTTGTCCCCTACCATTGCATCGGCTATTGACCTTATTATTGGTATTCCTCCTGCTACACTTGCTTCAAACCCTATTGTTACTCCATTCTCTTCAGCCATTCTGAATAGAATATGCCCTCTTTCCGCTAAAAGTGCCTTGTTAGCTGTAACTACACTCTTTTTTTTGGAAATAGCTTTTGATATTATATCAAATGGTACATCTATTCCTCCAACAAGCTCAACAACTATATCTATCTCTTCATCGTTTATAACATCGTTGTAATCACTTAGCTTTTTTGCATAAAGTATCTCAACCCCAACATTAGAAAAATTCTTACTAACTACACTTTTGAGTTCAATATTAACTCCTGTTCTGTTTTTTATTAGTTCCCTGTTTTGTTGAAGTATGTCAACAACCCCACCACCAACAGTTCCAAAACCTATAACACCAACCTTGACACTCCTAGCCATAACAACTATTCTATAATAAAAATTCACCTCGTTACCACTTGAGAGGCAATGCATCTTACTCAGCATTTTTGAAAATAGAGTTGTTTATTTCTGAAAATTAATTTCAAATTATGGAGAAAGATTATGAGGTTCAGCAAATACCTTATATTCACTTTAAGGGAAGACCCTAAAGACGCCGAGGTAATAAGCCACAAGCTTATGATTAGAGCCGGACTAGTGTACAAGGAAGAAAGTGGTTTATACGGCTATCTGCCGATAGGCTTCAGAGTTTACAACAAGGTTGTAAATATAATAAGAGAGGAAATGAACAGAGCCGGAGCAATAGAAGTACTACCTACAATACTTACACCTGCTAGCCTATGGATTGAAAGTGGCAGATATGACATTATGGGCAAGGAAATGATAAGAATAAAGGATAGAAAGGATAATTGGCTTGTGCTTGGTCCTACGCATGAAGAAGCATTTACCGATATCGTCAGAAGAACTGTAAGTTCTTACAAACAACTCCCCTTGACACTCTACCAAATCGCGAAGAAGTTTAGAGATGAAATAAGGCCAAGGTTCGGAGTAATGAGGTGCAGAGAATTTACTATGAAGGATGCATACTCGTTTGACATTGACGAGAAAGGGCTAGATGAAAGCTACAACAAAATGAGAGAAGCTTATATAAGAATATTCAAAAGAGTTGGACTTAACGCTCTGCCTGTAGAGGCTGACGTCGGGAGCATGGGGGGTACAAGAAGTGAAGAATTCATGGTATTCTCTTCAGTAGGCGAAGCTACAATAATCCATTGCCCTACTTGTAATTACTACGCAAATGTTGAAAGAGCAGAATCAATCTTAAAGGACGACGACGTAGTTGAAAATGAAACAATGGGAGAACTTAAAGAGGTTGATACACCAAACGTTTTTACAATAGAGGACCTAACTAAATTCTTTAATACCTCCCCTAAGAAATTCATAAAAACCATAATATACATGGCTGACGGTAAACCTGTAGCTGTACTTATAAGGGGAGATTTGGACATAAACGAAGTAAAGTTGAAAAATTACCTAGGTGCCGCCGAATTAGAACTAGCCACTCCTGAAATCATAGAAGAAGTAACAGGTGCAAAGGTTGGATTTGCTGGTCCTGTAGGTCTAAAGAAAGAAATAAGAGTTATAGGAGACTTCTCAATTAAAAACATAAAGAACGCTATAACCGGAGCAAACAAAACCGATAAGCACATAATAAATGTCAACATCAACAGAGATTTCGAAGTCAAGGAATTTGCCGATATCAGGACTGCAAAGGCTGGCGATATATGTAAGAATTGTGGTGGTAGTCTCGAGGAAACAAAAGGGATAGAAGTAGGACACATATTTAAGCTTGGCTATAAATATACAGAGTCTATGAATGTTACTGTTCTCGATAAAAGCGGTAACAGAATACACCCTATAATGGGGTGTTACGGTATAGGAGTCGATAGAACTATAGCAGCAGTTATAGAAACAAGTAATGATGAAAAGGGGATAATATGGCCAATAACAATAGCACCTTTTGAATGCGTAATAGTTCCAATAGCAACAAAAGATGAAAAAATAATGGAAATATCAAACAAAATTTACGAAGAACTTTTGAGTAAAAATGTTGATGTAGCCATAGATGATAGAGACGAAACCGTAGGTGTCAGAATGAACGATTTAGACCTCATGGGAATACCATTCAAAATCATAGTAGGTAAAAAAGCAATAAACGAAAACAAAATAGAGGTAAAAAGAAGGGATAACGGACAAACTTACGAAATACCTGTCAGTGAAGCAGTAGACGAGATTATCTCAATAATTAAGGAAGAGTACAAAAAATACGAGGCTTAGACTTTTTATACACTTAATAACCTAGAGAGGCAAAGCCTCTCTTCGCTCCTTAAAAGTACTCAAATGAGAAGACACTACTTCGAGTAATTATTTGCTCAAGTAAACTCAAGAAAAGTTGAATTTTTCAATACCCTCCATTCGTCTTGACTTTTGTCTATATATTTTGTATCATATTTAAATTATAGTATTTTAAGGGGGGCTTATGACAGAGGTTTTGAAGGTTGGTGACAAAGTACCAAACTTAATTTTTGATGTTTATGATCCAGTACAAGA
>JAPYWX010000060.1 GCA_028276145.1 Spirochaetota bacterium | reverse complement strand
TTGAGTTCTCAGAACTAAATAAGGGTGATAACAAATTTAGATACCTAATAGGTATTGACGAAACAGGTAAAGGTGAAATAATAGGTAGTATAATAATCTGCGGTGTACTAATCGATACAAGCGTCACAGATTTGAAGGAAATAGAAAAAATTATTTCTGGCATTGACACAAAAGGTAAAAAGCAAAACATTAAAAAGTACGAAGAAGTCTTCCAAAAAATAATTTCTTTGGGGGTTCAGCACAAAATACAAGAAATTAGCCCAGAAGAACTAAAATCAAAGAAAACTAATCTGATTATGACAGAAAAAGTCATAAAACTTTTAGGCGAACTTACCTTGAATATAAGAGAATTAAATTCTTTAAGGATTACAATTGATGACTTTGGCTTTAAAGCCAAAGATAAAATAAAAGAAAAGTACAACCTTTCTGAAGTAATAATAGAGCCCAAAGCCGATGATAATTACATAGAATGTAAAGTTGCATCAATAATCTCAAGGTACCACAGAGAAAAATTCTTAGAATACATAAACTCTTTAGAAGAATACACTATAGAAGGAATAAAACCCCTCAATGGCAACTTAGCAGACCCAAATACCATTGAATGGCTCAAAAAGTGGAAAGAAACCAAAGGAAAGTTACCCAAGTTTGTAAAAAAGTGGAATATACTTAGAAAATAGGAACGCTAATATGTTGAAGGCAGTCAAAGTAACACTAATAGTTTTGTTTTTGGCAACAACCTACTCTTTTGCCTTTAGTTGGAGTAATATAAATGACAGGATTGTAGAAATTGCAGAGAGTTTTTTAGGTACACCTTATGACCCTGACCCTCTCGGTGCTTATGTTAGGAAAAAGGTTATAGTCTATGATGAAAAAGTCGACTGTCTTTATCTGGTTTTTAGAGTTATAGAGTTAGCTATTGCAACAAACGAATCACATTCTATAGAAATAGCCTTAGAGAAAAGATTCAAAACCAGAGGTATAATATCAAATGGGATCGTAATTAACTACGAAGACAGGTACGAGTACGCAGAAGATATAATCCCTACAGGTAAATTTGGTAATGACATAACACGTTTGCTTTCAGACAAAATAGCCGTAACATCCAGTTTCAGAGTTCCTAAATTTGAATTTATACCAAAGAGTGAGATTTGTAAAGTTGAAAAGAAACTAAGAAATGGTGATATAGTATTTTTCGTAAAGAATCCAAATAAACGAAATGTAGACGAAATAATTGGGCACTTAGGAATAGTTAAGATAGAAGGCAGTAAAGCTTTTTTGATACACGCCAAGGGACACAAAGTCAAAAATTACGAAAATGCTGGAAATGTTGGCAAAGTAACAAAAGAACCTCTCTGCAAGTACCTAATGAAGTCCAACTTCTTAGGAATAAAGGTCACCAGATTGTGACTTGAATTTTATGTAATCTTCCAATATTATCTTGGCGGCTATAGAATCAACATTTTTGCTGTTACTTGACATCATTGAAGCTATTTTAGTTGTGAATCTCTCATCAAAAAACTCAATCTCAACTTTGACTTTCTTCTTAAGAAGATTAACAAAGTTTTCTACGTAACTCTGGATATGACTCCTCGTAGAGTTAAAGTTTAAAGGTAGTCCTACAATAATTTTATCAATTCTATCTTGCTCAACTATCTTGGTAATCTCTTCTATAGCCTTTTCCTCTGACTTAACATTTATTACATTTCTGGGAAAAACTATACCTACACTAGTGTCGCAAAACGCAACACCTATTCTACTTTTCCCCACATCTAACCCTAAAAGCCTCATAGAACTATGGTTTGCTCTCTAGATGGACCTACGGAAATATACTTTATAGGTACACCAATCTCAGATTCAATAAACTTTATGTATTCTTTAGCCTCAGAAGGTAGTTCTCTAAAGGTTCTAACACCAGATATTTTTGTTTTCCACCCTTTAAATGTTTTGTAAACAGGCTTGATAGAATACAGTGTTACTGGATCCATAGAACGTGGTATCCTCATCTTCTCACCATTAAGTTCATACTCAACACAAACTTTTATTTCCTCAAACTCTGACAAAACATCAAGTTTCGTTAGAAATATTTCATTTACATTTGCTACTATTGTTGAATACCGTAGAAGTGGTATATCAAGCCACCCACACCTTCTAGGTCTTCCAGTTGTAGCTCCAAACTCGTCACCTCTAGCTCTCAATTTCTCACCTATTTCATTATCTTGTTCTGTTGGGAAAGGTCCCTCGCCTACTCTTGTTGTATATGCTTTCACTATCCCAATGACATTATCCAACCTTGTCACACCGGCACCACTTCCTACACCGTTAGTAGAAGCGTTTGAAGATGTAACATAAGGATAAGTTCCAAAGTCTATATCTAGCAAAACCCCTTGAGCACCCTCAAAGAGTATATTCTTACCTCTTTTTATTTCTTCATTCAGGAGAATTTCTGTATTTTCTACTCTTATCCCAAGCTTCTCAAATTTCTCTTTACATTCTTGAGCAAGCTTAACAGGGTCAAAATCATAATCGTAGTTGTAGAGATTCTTTATTAAAAAAACTTTTTCCTGAGAAACGAGCTTAATTTTTTCAGCTAACTGCGATGCTGACAAATTCACAAGGTCACAGATTTTTATTCCCTTTCTCGCTATTTTATCTTCGTAGCATGGACCTATTCCCCTAGCAGTAGTACCTATCTTCTTCGGTGAAAGTGACTCCCTTAACTGGTCTATTATCTTATGGTATTCCATCACAATATGAGCTTTGTCACTTATTATGACTCTGCTTCTGGTAGGAAACCCTAACGCTTCCAAACTTTCTATTTCTTCTTCAAGTTGTTGTAAGTCAACAACTACACCATTAGCAATTACTACAGTAGCGTTAGGATTCATTAAGCCAGAAGGTAAAAGATGGAATATAAATTTTTTGTTCCCTATCACTACTGTATGCCCTGCATTTGCACCACCTTGGTACCTAACAACATAATCATACTTACATGCCAACAAATCTATAACCTTAGCCTTACCCTCATCACCCCACTGTGTACCAATCACAGCAGAAACCATTTTATCACCTCAACGGAATTAATTATTTATGAACAAAAACCCTTTATCAATAAATTTAAATTACCTCATTATTAAGTGCTTTTACACTTTCTATTCAAATTACACTCTAGGTAATTGAGAGGAGTGTAACACTCTCCCAATAAAATTGAGTGAGACTCATAGCACTTTCTTAATTAAGTGCTTAAAGCACTTTTACTTAATAGCTTTCCTCTTAAACATTCAAGACAGGTAAAAATCTCTTACTCTAGGGAGTGAAGAGAGTGTGTAACCCCCTCAATTAATTAGAGTGTGCTAGGTGCTGAATAGCACTTTGTGCTACATAGCACTCTGTGCTACACAGCACTTTGTGCTACAAAGCACTTTTTTAATTAATAATGAAGAAATAGGTAGTAGCATGTGGCGAATTTTTTCAACTCAATCACTTAATTCTTAAAGCACCAATTCTAAAAGCACTTCTTTATTGAATTTTTGAAATGAAGAGGCGTAGCTTCTCCGCAGCAAACAAAGTGAGTAAGGTTACTTAAATTAACATTCCAAAAAGCCCGAATCAAACTGCTAAATTAAACCTCGTTAACCCAATAAGTAAAAGTTGAATTTCCTAACAAGTTAAACTAAGATAAAAACATGGTAAAAGGAAGGAAACTATTGATATTACTAATTACCTATTTGCTTTTAATCCTTCCTTATGTAGTATCTTATTCAATAATGATAAGTGAAGTTGTTTTCAACTACCCTTACGAAAAAGAAAAAAATCAGTATATAGAAATCATAAATGATTCACCTTATACGATAGATTTGAGAAATTACGACATATACCTACAAGGCTATAAAATAAATCTCACAATACTATCAAACGACATAGAATCAGATGATATAAAGTATACCTATTACCTCAACCCCGGAGATGTAGCCGTGATACTTCCATACGATTACCTCACTTCATCAATACCTTTTTACTTCTCTAACACAATAATTTTCTTTTCTTCAACGAAATACCTAGGCAAAAACGGACCTATAAAAAAAGAAGACATAAGCACCATAAAAATAGTTTCAAACGGCATAGTTATTGACTCTCTACCGTCTATTAATAATAACTCTGTCAATATTGAAAGAATTTTTCAAGGAAGTGAAACTAATACATTACAAACAAACATAATATCACCAGGGTATATAAGGAATGAAAACCTATACATCCACTTCGGCAAACTTTTATACAACTTTCCAGATACGATTGAAATATTCCTAAATATTCAAACGAATGTTAATCAAATACCTTTGACCATACTAGGCAGAGGTGAAATTTCTTTATCCAGAGAATCTGGAAATTTATTTAGAGGCACAATAGTGCCTAGATACAATGGCGAAAAAATAATAGCAAAATTCCAAAATATTTACTCTTCAACAAGAACTTTAGACATTTTTAATATAGGTAATTTAGAAGAAAGTTTAGCAATAAACGAAGTATGTTTCTACCCATCAAAAAGTTGGTTTTCGTATTTCTCAAGCGGTACACTATCAAATTCAACTAACACATCAGATAAGTACATAGAAATCGTCAACCTTTCAAAATCAAATATATCAATAACGAATTCGTATATCCATGTAATGAGTCCTTTAACGAATTACTACATAAGACTTTTAGAAAATGCCTATTATTCATCAATTTATGGCTATTCAACTAATTTATTAGAAATCTCACCAAGAGAATACCTAATCGCAAAAGTTGGAGATGTTAAACATGATTCTCTAGTCATGCTAAAGGATAATCATCCTTATCGTGGTGGTAAAATACTAAGTTTAGTTGAGATGAAAGGGCTAAATATTTTCCCTTTAACACACTCAAATTACTATATTTACGAAAGCAATAGAACAGTTTCATTATTACCCGATGGTTTACCAACAAAATTAGGTGGTAAATACAGAAATTATTACGAGACACCAGCAAAATACAATGGATTCTCTACCCCTAGTATAATAGTTGATAATGAATACAAAAAAGTTGGAGAAATCCTAAAACTTTTGATAATAACAAAGGAAAAGGAACCATTTACCGAAGTAGTCTTCAGAACCAAAAACAGTGGAATTTTAAGAACATTTCTTATAACAAACCAAGGTTTTTGGTACTACGGAGAATTCACCATAAATAAATTAGGAGAAATTCCAACAGAGGAAGATGATGAAATAAACATTGAATTCACCTACAACGGACAGAAGTATGAAAGAAAAGTTTTTGTAGTACCCCAGAGTTCTTATCCAATAGGTAGCCAAGATAATCCATTCCTAGAGAAGGAAATTCTAAGCAGGGGAGGGAAAATAAGAGTATTTAACATATCAAAAGGTGATGAAATAACAATTTTCACTTCCGATTATTACCCAGCCCTGAAGATTGTATCTGATAAAACAGGAATTTTTGAATTTAGTACTTCCAACTTAGTTAGAGGGATATACATAGTTATGATAAAAAGCAAGAAAGGAAACTACGTCACAAAAATTCTTTTAAAGTGAGGTAAAACCTCTTTTTCTTAGAGTCAATAGGTACTTAAACACTTATTTTAATTCATCCTCTCATAAAACAGGCATCAACTTCTCTTAAAATTTCAAGGGTTTGTGGCTTAGTGCTTAATATCACCTATTTGTTGATATTCTTTCTTAAGAGTAAAGAGATGCTATCGCATCTCTTCAACTGGATAGGGAGCAGGCTACTTAAAGTAAAGGAGTTTGAAACACATTTTTTTTCTTGTTTACAATAAACCCATGTCTAAGTACCCAAAAGTTTCAATAGTTATACCCCTACCTAAAATTGGTCACTTTGTGAAGGAAGCTATACCTTATTACGAAAAACTAGATTATCCTGATTTCGAAATAATAATTTTACCAGATGAGGATAAAGTAAGTTATGAAAAACTGTCTGACAAACTAGACATAAGAATAGTACCTTCACCAACAAGTGTCTCAAAGAAAAGGGATGTAGGGGCAGAAGTTTCAAAAGGTGATGTAATAGCGTTCATAGATGACGATGCCTACCCTAGGCCTGATTGGCTCAAGAACGCTGTAGAGATACTTTTTAGAAGTGAAGAAATAGGAGCAGTGGGAGGCCCAGCAATCACACCAGACAATGAGCCATTCTGGGCAAAAATTTCTGGTAATGTTTTCTCTTCCTTTCTCATGAGCGGCAGCGCTAGAAAAAGGTTTGTCATAACCAACACCAAAGAACATGAAGACGATGATATCCATAGTGTTAACCTAATAATAAAAAAGGATGTGTACCTCAAAGTAGGAGGCTTTAGTGATATTTATCAATACCATCCTGGTGAAGATACTCTTTTGTGCCTAAAAATAAGGAAAGCAGGATACAAAATAATATTCAGCCCAAATGTTGTTGTATACCATCACAGAAGATCCTTATTCTGGGACCATTTTAAACAAATAAGTAATTACGCAATGCATAGGGGATTTTTCATAAAGAAGTTTCCCGAGAATTCTTTAAGAATACAGTATTTCCTACCATCCATATTTTTGCTAGGTTTAATCGGCGGAGGTATACTATCATTTTTTTCAAGTCTTATTCTAAAGTTATATTTGGGTGTTTTAGGATTTTACTTTCTCCTTGCTCTTATTTCATCACTAAAACCAAACCCGATTGAAACTCTTTTAACAACTGTAGGAATATTTTTATCACATATTACATACGGCTATTACTTCATAAAAGGGCTTTTAATAAGTGAAGAAGCAATCACATCTGAAGATGTGAAAAAGAAAAATATCTTCTCACAGAAGAGGTTCAAGTACTAGTTATGAAACCATTCATATCTGTTTGTCTTCCTACATACAACAATGAATTAACAATAGAAAGGTGCTTGGAGACAATATTTTCTCAGTCGTACGGGGAAGACAATTATGAAGTAATAATAATAGATGGTGGCTCAACCGATAGAACAATTGAAATATGTAAAAAATTCAAAACAAGAATATTACACAATCCTTACAGGATTGAGGAAAAAGGAAGAGTTATCGGAATAGAAAATTCCAAAGGCGATATAATTGCGTTCGTAGATGCAGATAATTTTTTGGTTGATAAGGACTTTTTTGAAAAGCTAGTTTCACCAATTGTTGAGTTTAGCGATGTTGCCATTTCTCAACCAAGATATTACACTTACGAAAAGAATGATGATATTTTTACAAAATATTTAGGGCTCATTTCTGGCGATGACCCTGTAGCTATCTACCTAGGAATGTACGAAAGACATAACCACATCCGTGGCAAGTGGACAGACTCACCGATAGAAGTAGTACACGAAAAAGAAGGTGTAGAGATTGTAAAATTCTTAGACTTAAGCAAAATGCCTCCCATAGGTTCAAACGGTGCATTTTTTAGAAAAGATATTCTCCTCTCCGTCAAGTATGACCCATTTATACACACAGATGTATGCTACAGGATTCTTCAAAAAGGCTACTTATTTGCCATAGTTGATACAGCACTGATTCACAAACAAGACGGCAAACTATCAACATTCATAAAAAAGAAAAACAGAAGACTAAACAGAAATTACGAAGAACTCGGCAGAGAATTCTATCAGAAGGTAGAAACTAAAAAGTTAATTTCCCTAATCTTGAAGTGTATTTTTTTCTTACCCTTAGTTTTTGATGCAATCGTAGGTTTTATAAGGAAGCCTTCTTTAGTTTGGCTACTTCATCCTCTTATTACCGAGCTAACCTTTATAAACGCAGTATTTCAAAGCATCAAAAAAATCCTAAAAGGTGAAAAAATAACACATATCAGTAAAAGTAGTTAATCCTTCTCATGTATTATAACTTTTTTGCCCTTCTCATTTATTATGACATGAGTATTACTTGGCTTATCTTTCTTAGGTGTTTCCTTTATATGGATTATACAACCAGTGAAAGCAAAGAACATCAAAAATGAAACAAGCAACAAGGTTACTTTCTTCATACACTCCCCTCCTATTATTAATGATACTAGCGGGACTTCAATAGTTTCAAATTCTTTAGAAACATCAAAATGTTTTTACCTTCTCAATCCCAATAAACAATTCTGTTAAAAATAAATCTTTCTTATAGGAAAGAACTATTTTTTAGTAGCTGTGTAATTTTTAAACACTCAATTCTTGAACCCGCTAAATTACTTAAATTTTACATTTCCTAGGATACTTTTTTGTCAAAACCTTTTAAGAGTAAAGAGATGCAACGCATCTCTTTGATAAAAATGGGTAGTGACTTAAATAACCCACTACCAACTTGGTGCTTTAAGCAGCTTGTTATTCTAAATTAAAAAAACCAGGCATTAGCTTGAAACAGGTAAAGCCAGTGGCAAGTTTAACTTGGGACAGGTTTAACCTGGGTCAGGTTTAACCTGTGGCAGGTTTAACCTGTGGATTTTCCAACGCAATCCCAATAACTTGAAAAAACATCAACAATGAAAAATAATATTTACCGGGAGGGGAATTTTATGAATGATG
>JAPYWX010000059.1 GCA_028276145.1 Spirochaetota bacterium | reverse complement strand
AACAGAAAAACATATCATTCCCGATATCGTCCTCTTCGTCAACGGCTTACCTCTAGTCGTTGTTGAATGTAAATCCCCAGCAACCTCTGACCCCATAAACGAAGCCATAACCCAACTCATGAGATACTCAAACAGAAGAGAAACAAAAGAAGGAAACGAAAAATTATTCTGGTACAACCTCTTCATGATAGCAACCTCAAACCAAGTAGCAAAATACGGAACAATAACACCTGACTACGAACATTTCTACGAATGGAAAGACCCATACCCCTATAGCCTTTCAGACATAAGCCAAGACAAAATAATAACAAGCCAAGATACCCTAGTCCAAGGAATGCTATCAAAAAATAATTTGTTGGATATCCTCCACATTTTTACACTCTTCGTTGAAGACCCAAAAGGTGGAATCAAAAAAGTAGCACCAAGATACCAGCAGTTTAGAGCAGTCAAAAAGATAGTTAAAAGAGTAAAGGAAGGAAAAACACCAGAAGAAAAAGGCGGTATCGTTTGGCATACCCAAGGCTCAGGCAAATCTCTCACAATGATGCAAACAGTAAGAGCATTTTACCACGACCCGGAACTAAGCAACTTCAAAATAGTATTCGTCACAGACAGAGAACACCTTGAAAAACAACTAAAAGAAACATCAAAAAGCGTTGGCTATACAATTAATCACGCTTACAATATAGAAAAACTCAAAGAACTTCTTAAAACCAATACACCAGACTTGATAATGGCTATGATTCACAAATTCCAAGAAAAAGACCTTAAAAAAGAATTTCCACTACTCAACCCATCCCCTAATATACTCGTCATGATAGATGAAGCACACAGAACACAATACAAATTACTCGGTGCAAACCTAAGAAAAGCACTTCCAAACTCAATAAAAATTGCCTTTACCGGAACTCCAATAGAAAAAACAGAATTGACCTTTGGCGAGTATATTGATAAATACGGGATAAGACAATCAGTTAACGATGGTGTAACCGTTGAAATCGTTTACGAAGGAAGAGCTCATTCTGCAGAACTCTCTAACGAAAAAGCCGCTAACGCAAAATTCGAAGAAGTCTTTAAATACGTAGATAAGGAAGAAAGACGTTTGATCCTCGGAAGATACACCTGGCAGGCCTACCTCGAAGCAGAAGAGGTAATAAAGGACAAAGCCAAAGACATGGTAGAACATTATATAAAGCATGTTTTCCCAAATAAATTTAAGGCTCAGGTTGTTGCAGTCTCACGCCTAGCAGCAGTGAGATACAAAAAAGCACTTGAAGAAGCACTGAAAGAAAAAATAGAAGAATTAGAAAAAAGCAACCCCGATAAAGTAGACCTTGACACACTCAAAAAATTAAAAGTTGCTGTTGTAATTTCTTCATCACAAAATGATGACCCTTCAATATACAAAAAAGAATACACCGATAAGCACGAACAAGACAAAAACATAAAAAGCTTCAAAATGCCATTTGATAAAGTTGATGAAAGCGGAATATCCGGAGATGTCGGCTTTATCGTAGTCAACGAAATGCTTATAACAGGATTTGATGCACCTATTGAACAAGTAATATACCTTGATAATGTAATAAGAGACCATAACCTACTCCAGGCAATCGCAAGAGTAAACAGAGTTTATAAAAATAAAAGCTGTGGTTTCGTTGTTGATTATGTCGGTGTCCTAAATAACCTAAAAGAATCCTTAGCCATATACGCAGATGAGGACATAGAAGAAATAAGCCAGGTAGTTGTAAACATATCAAAAAGCAAAGATGAACTTAAATATACCCATAGCCAAATAGAAGAGTTTTTCAGGAAATACGGTATCAGCAATTGGAGAGAAAACATTGAAGAGTGCATTGACCTATTAGTAGATGAGGAAATAAGAAATGAATTTATAACTCTCGTTCGTAGATTCAACAGAGCAATGGACAAGGTACTACCAGAGCCGGAGGCTCTGAAATATTTAAAAGATTTAGAAATAATCAATTTCATAAAGGAAAGTGCAAGAAATAGGTACAGAGATGACAAACTCAGCATAAGAGACGCAAGCAACAAAATAAGGGAAATCGTAGAGGAATACCTAATATCAAAAGGCATTAACCCCAAAATTCCACCACTTCCACTATTATCAGATGAATTTATTTCAAAAGTAAAGAACGAAAAATCCCCTAAAGCCATAGCAGAAGAATTAAAATATGCAATAAAAGAACATATTGAGAAACACTTTGAGGAGGACCCAGAATTTTATGAAAGGTTTTCAGATGAATTGAATAGAGTGCTCGAGGAATATAAAGAAAGATGGGAATTACTTGCACAAGAACTTGAGAAGATTAGGAATGCTATTAAAAGGGGAAGAGAAGCTGAAAAGACCTTTGGTTTCGACCCAAGAACAGAGATGCCTTTCTTTGGTTTACTCAAACAAATGATATTTGGAAAGGAGATTCCTATTGATCAGCTTGGAGAAGATGACATAAATCTGCTTGTTGGCTTAACGCAGGATGTTGTAGAAATTATCAAAAACGAAATTAAATTAGTTGATTTTTGGGAAAACTACACAAAACAAAAGAATTTAAAATCCCATATAATTTCAAAAATCTTAGTACCAAAATCAAAAGAGAAACACTTACTTCTTGAAAAGAGGAATGAAATAGCTCAAAGGTTGTTAGAACTTGCATACCACATCTACGGAGGTAAAAACCATGAAAATTGAAATTAGCAAAATAATAAAAACAAAGAGAAAAACAATCGCTTTACAAATAACTGAAGATGGCAAATTAATCGTTAAAGCACCGTTTGGAGTCAGTAAGGAAACTATACAAAAAGTTGTCACCAAGCATAAAGATTGGATAGAAAAAAAGAAAAAAGAGATTCTCTCAAGAGCCCCGAAATTTGTTAAAAAAGAATTCGTAAACGGTGAAGGCTTTTTGTACCTCGGGAAATACTACAAACTCCGTATAGTTGATAAACAAGATACACCTATTCTATTTGATAATAACCATTTCTACCTTTTGAGGGACTACCTACCAGTAGCCAAAGAAGTGTTTATTGATTGGTACAAAAAGAAAGCTTACGAAAAGATTTCCGAAAGAGTTGAATGGTATGCAAAAAAGAGAGGATTTGTATATAACAAAATAAAAATCACAAAAGCAAATCAGAGGTGGGGTTCATGCTCTTCTAGAGGGAATTTGAATTTCTCATGGCGGCTAATTATGGCACCTCTTCCGGTTATAGATTATGTAGTAGTTCATGAACTTGTTCACTTAGAAGAGAAAAATCATTCCAAATCATTTTGGACTAAAGTAAAAATGCTAATGCCTGACTACGAAAAACACAAAGATTGGCTAAAAAGAAACGGCTACCTTTTAACATTATAAGACAACACACATTAACATACTTAATTCTGATACTTTTTTGACAAAACCTTTTAAGAGTGCGGAGGATGCTACGCATCTCTGCGATAAAAATGGGCGGTGTGCTTAATAGCACATTCTTAATTAAGTACTTATAGCACCTTCCTATGGATATCCGGAGAGTGTAGAGAGGTGAAAACCTCTCTACGAAAAATAAGGGTGGGTGGGCGGGCTACTTAAAGTAGTGCACTACATAGCACTTCTCTAATTAAGTGCTTTAAGCACTTTAATAAAAAGAACCTTAGGTTCACAGGTTAAACCTGCTGAATTTTTCAACACCTCCTAACGCACTTTGAAAATTGAAAAAGTTAATGATTATAATTTCATTATCAAAGTATCTGACTTTACTTAAGTGGCGGTGTAGCTCAGCGGTAGAGCAGAGGTTTCATAAGCCTTGTGTCCTGGGTTCGAATCCCAGCGCCGCCAATAAATTGTAAAGGTTGGGTACCATCTCATCAAGAGACCAAACGAAATCGACAGCACCTGCCTTTATTGCACTTTTCGGCATGCCGAAAATCGTTGAGCTTTTTTCATCTTGTGCTATCGTAATCCCTCCTACATCATGTAACTTCTTAAGTCCCTTTGCTCCATCTGACCCCATCCCCGTCATTATTATCCCTATAGCATCCTTGCCTATATTTGTCGCTATACTCTCAAAAAGCAAATCAGCAGATGGTCTAAACGAATAACTACTATCTTCAACAATCCTAACAAATACCTTACCTTCAACCTCATTGACAGTTACATGCCTACCTCCCTTAGCTATAATCACTCTACCTGGAATGACAGTATCATAGTCCTTAGCTTCTCTAATGTCAAGATGCGGAAAAGAAGAAGCCAAAGATTTAGCAAACTCTGCTGTGAAGTTCTCAGGCATGTGCTGAGCTATAACTATACCTACAGGGAAATCACCACGAATTTTTGCTAACATCTTCCTTATTGCAGGTGGTCCACCTGTTGATATACCTATACCTATCACCTTTGGCTTTATTTTCTTCCTGCGAACCACCTCTTCTATAGGTGGTGAGGTAAATTCTAATGGCTTTTCCTCAACTAACTTCAAATTCTCGGCTATATGAACACTCGGCATGGATTCCCTTATTTTCTTCCTATTCAGTCCCCAAACAAGAACCTTTTCAATTACATCGTTTTTGACCTTTTCAATGTCAAGCGATATCGGACCCGAAGGCTTGGTAACGAAATCTTTAGCTCCGAGACTCAGAGCCCTCATCGTTATTTCTGCACCTCTTTTGGCAAAAGAACTAACAACTATTACAGGTATATCCAAATTAAGCTTCTGGAACTCTTCTAGAAACTGTAGCCCATCCATCTCCGGCATCTCTATGTCTAATAGAATAACATCAAAGTTAGGGTCTTTTTTAAGCTTATTCAATGCAACCTTGCCGTTTATTGCCGTATCCTTTGGGTTTATAAAAGGATGCGAACCAATTATTTCACTTATCATCTTCCTCATCAATGCCGAATCATCAACAATCAACACATCTACCTTACTCATAACTACATCAAATATAAAAATACTGTATCATTAATTCAAAATAAATTAAGTGCTTTAAGCACTTCGTGCTTAATAGCACTTCATAAATTAAGTGCTTAAAGCACTTCCTTTTAGGGTTAAGGGAGGCCTTGGCCTTTATAGACAGAACTACTAAAAATAGAGAGGCGTAGCCTCTCTGTATTAACAATCCTACCCAGAGAAATACGAAAGTATTTCAACAATATTTGAAAATGCCTCTTTACCTCTAGACAAAGAAGCTTTCAAGAGAGGGTTATGTATTCCTTTTATTGACTTTATATTAAGTACATACTCCGGAGTCAAAGAGTTAAAATCATCTAACACATACCCTAAGTACTTGTTAAATTGCCCCGAGTAATCGCTCATTTTGAACACTAACGAATACGCTAAGCTATTCACAAAAGAGATTTTTTGCTGAAGCATCCTCTTAAAATTCTCAGAATTAAGAGAAGTTGGATCTTCAAAGAATTTATTCAAAATGTTGTATTCTTCACCACCTTTACCAGTTCTCCTGAGAAAATCCAACAGGTCCTTTTCAAGCTCATTAAAGGAAATTATAAGATTTGATAAAGTGCTCTTAAGATACTTATCCTTGAATATTCCGTTCACCACAAGGTCATTCAGCGAACTATAAAACCCCTTTTTCCACAAAGCATCAAAAAACACATAAATTATCTCAACAGGCACAACATACAAAAACTGAGGCAATTGATACTTGCTAAGAATTTCATTTTTGTCTTCCGTATAGATAGTAAGATTTGAAAACTTTTCCTTTGATTCAAGACCTTCAGGCAAAAATACATAAAAAAGATTTTGTTTTTCCTTGACCGAGCTATTGACAACATTAGAAGCGTAAGCTTTGGATTTCCTCTTAACAACCTCCTTGTAAACATTAACCAAACTTCTATCAGGTACAACCCAAAAAGGTATATAATCAGGGTCCTTCTTAAGCAAACTCAAAACCTCAATCAAATGAAGATTCTCAATCGTATCTCTTAGCTCCTCAAAACTTTCTGAAGAAATAACCGGGTCAATTTCCAAAAGTGATTTGTACTCTGGTGCATCCTTTCCAATTATCTCACCTAAATATTTCTTCAAAGCAGTCAAAACATCTAAAATCATTGGTGTTATATCAATTTCGGAAAGAACCGACGCTAACTTTTCCAACTCCTCCACAAACCAAACATCAGGAATACAGTACTTAGATATTTCATTTCTTTCATTAGCAAAATATTTAAGAATCCTCTTAAAATCAACACTCTCTAGCTCCTTTATAACGAACAACTTAGAGTAAACCTTATTCGCCTTATTCACCAAAGCAGGGTCTAAGGTCGAAACTACTTTCTCAACTTCAGTATCTATTTGCTCAAATAGCTTCTTCACTGGCAACTTCTTAGCTAACAAAGATTTCACATCCGAAGTACCAAACAAAGACCTGGTATTGGTAAGAAATTCAAAAAGATACTCCGCACAGGTAGTATACTGAAGATTAGTATTATCCCAAAGGTTCGGATTGAACACTGACATATTCAAAAGCTCTAGTATCCTTCTAAACTTCTGGTATATTTCAAAAATATATTTCCCGAACTGCGGATAAAGTTCATTAGTCCTAACATTCATCATCGGAGGAGAGATATTTTTGAGTTTATCCCTTATCAAGTTTAACCTTTTTCTTAAGATATACTCACCGCGACTCATTACCCCCAGAAGAGAAAAAACAAAAATAAGGATCCTATCCCACAGGGAAAGATAAATTTCAAAACTCTCATCTACCTTACTCTTCCTCTTTGAAGATTCAACACTACTCCCAGATTTCATTTTACCAAGTGTTTCTTCCATCTTAGCTTTAAGTTCCTTTCTTTCATCAGGTTGCATTTTTAATATTTCTTCAGAAAGTTTTTCAGTTGGACTCATAACGAAATAAAGAATAATTTGAGTTTCCCAAAAAATTCAAACATCTTCTAGTGCTACTTAGCACATAGTGCTATTTAGCACACTGTGCTATTTAGCACACTACTTTTAGTAGTCCCACCCAACTATCCTACTTGTTGTAGAGAAGTCTGACTTCCCCATATCTTCCAAATAATGTAGTCTAATACTTAACTAATTCTATTAAGCACATTGCTTTAAGTAATCCTAACCTACCTAATGTAGAGAGATTTCGTCTCTCTACACTCTCTAGAATATTAAGAAGGTGCTATTAAGCACCTCAACCTTAAATTCTAAGGGAGGCTGATGTCTCTTTTGACCCTAATAAGGAAGTGCTACCAAGCACATTTTGAGATATTTTCATTCCCAATAATATAATAACAATGTGGCACTAGGAGAGATGTTAGTCGAGGCTGGAATAATAACAAAAGACGAGCTTCTGGAGTACCTACAAAAACAACATGTATCCAAAAAAAGACTCGGGCAAATACTAATAGAAGAAGGGAAACTAACAGAAAAGCAACTCTACGAAATCTTGGAAAAGATTTTCAATGTAAAATTTGAAACTTCTCTAGAAATACCTTCGGAAGAAAAAATATCTGTTCTCTTCTCTCTAGTTCCGATGGAGTTCTGTAGAAAAAAACTGATAGCACCAATTGACATATCAAATGATTTCATAATAATCGCAATTGACAATCCATCTGACTTTGACACTATAAGTGAAGTAAGATTCCTAACTTCCAAGCACGTAGGAACAAAATTCGCAACGGAATCAGCAATAAGGGAATACCTAGATACAATACAAAATTACCTTAAAACTGGTAAAATAGTTAGCAAAAAGCACGAAGAAAAGAAAGAAACAAAAGTAGAAGTAAAAACCGAAAGCAAGGTAGTAGAGATTGTAAACAACATAATAGCCGAAGGGATAAACAAGAAGGCAAGTGATATACACCTGGAAATATATGACGAAAGTGTTGTTCTAAGATACAGAATAGATGGAAAACTATATAAATTTGAGCCTCCACCCTTAGAACTCTACCCTAGTATAGTCTCTAGAATAAAAATAATGGCAAACCTTGACATTTCTGAAAGAAGGCTACCTCAAGACGGTAGCATAAAGTTTATATACAATGGCAAAGACGTAGACATAAGAGTATCAGTGATACCCGGAATATTCGGTGAAAACGTAGTCATGAGAATACTCTCAAAGGATACAAACATCATCTCAGACATAACAAGAATAGGAATGACTCCCGAAGAGGTAAAGCTATACAAAGACGCTTTATCAAAACCTAACGGCATGATACTCGTAACCGGACCAACAGGAAGCGGTAAAACAACAACACTCTACGCTGGAATAATGTATCTAAAACAATTTGAGAAGAAAATAATAACAGCTGAGGACCCTGTAGAGTACCAAATAAACGGCGTAGAACAAATACAAGTCAATCCAGAAATAGGCTTCACATTTGCACAAGCTCTCAGAGCATTCCTAAGACACGACCCAGACATAATAATGGTAGGTGAGATAAGAGACACAGAGACAGCAGAAATAGCAATAAGAGCAGCATTAACAGGACACCTTGTCCTTTCAACACTCCACACAAACGATGCCCCCTCAGCACTAACAAGGTTAGTTGACATGGGAATACCCCCTTATCTAGTTGCTTCAACTGTAAACTTCATAA
>JAPYWX010000058.1 GCA_028276145.1 Spirochaetota bacterium | reverse complement strand
ATCTTTATACCCATACCCTCAAGAATCAAAGCAGCCTCACTTCTCAAATCCTGAAGTGTGTCGTGTGGGGGAACCGGGAAATAACCCTCCTTATGCCTTATCTTGTAACCCTTGTTGAAAGTTCCATCAATATTGACTTCCTTTCCACTATTCCAAGCAGCCTCATCCGAATCAATGAAGTAATAACCAGAATGAGAATTTTGTTCAAAGTACGCCTTATCAAAAACAAAAAACTCAAGCTCAGGACCAAAATAAGCAGTATCACCTATACCAGTCTCCTTAAGATATGCCTCAGCCTTCTTAGCAATATGCCTTGGATCCTTAGTATAATCCTTGCCAGTCAAGGGGTCCCTAATATCACATATCATAACTAGCGTCTTGTGCTCAGTAAAAGGATCAACAAAAGCACTCGTTGGGTCAGGAACAACAAGCATATCACTCTCATTAATTGATTGCCAACCCCTTATAGATGAGCCGTCAAAACCTAGCCCTTTCTCAAATACCTCTTCATCCAAAGCAGACGCAGGTATAGAAAAGTGTTGCCACAAACCCGGGAAGTCCATAAACCTAAGGTCAATTATCTTAACCCCTTCCCTCTTAATAAACTCTAATACCTCTTTAGCACTACTGAACATATAACCCTCCTTTATTAAATATTTTATGCAAAATTCATGCCAACTACTTGATTTCTTCAAATTCTCTAGTTAGGAAATTGTAGTTAAAGACTTTAGCGGTTGGTATATGAAAGTACCAGCCAAATATTTTTATTTCTCCATTATCAAGCTTATGCTTTATAAATGGATAACTCATTAAGTGTTCAATCTGATTTATGACATTAACCTTTTCAATTACCTCACTTCTAGAATTCCCTAAATGCTCGTTTGCACCAACTTTACTAATAACCTCATCTTTAACCAATCCAACATGAATATAGACATTCTTTATACTCTCATCAACGCTGTTAAAATCCATAGCAGCGCAACCACCACAGCTAGAATGGCCACAAACAACTATATTCTGAACTTTTAAAACCAATACTGCGAACTCAATAGCACTCTTCATAGGTATACCTACCTCATTATCATCTTCATATCTAGGAACTATGTTAGCAATATTCCTAACAACAAACAGCTCCCCCGGCTTGGAATTAGTTATAACCTCTGGCACAACTCTACTGTCGGAACATGAAATAAAAAGAGTGTGAGGCTTCTGACCATGAGACAACTCATGAAACAAATTAAACATCTCTTCGTTAAGAGATGCTCTAAACTCTTTAACTTTAGACAATATATCCACCATACTAGATATAACTTTTAACAAAACTCTTTCTTAATTCTCAACTTTCATTGGGAAATTACCTTATTTTATTGAAAAGATATTCCTCATCTCTATTTCTCTCCAAATGTTTAAACAAATAAATATCATTCTGTACCTAATTTATTCTGATTGATTATAGAAAAGCACAATATGTGCCTAAAATTTAGGCAAAGTTCAAAAATTTTGCTTAATTTTTAAGCAGTATTAAGAAACCTTTGAGCCGGGGGTTATTTCTCCGTCAACTGTGAGTAAAATAAGTCTACCATTCTCATCTTTTGCTGCTAAAAGCATACCATAGGATGTTTCACCCATTAATGTAGCAGGTTTTAGGTTGTTGACTATTATTATGTATTTACCTACGATATCCTCAGGCTTATAATGTTCACCTATTCCAGCTATTATTTGTTTCGTTGTACTGCCAATATCAACAATTAACTTCAAGAGTTTCTTTGATTTTGGTAACTTCTCGGCTTCTTTGACTAAAGCAACTCTAAGGTCAACTTTCTTGAAGTAATCTATATCTATTGCTTCTTCGACTGAATCAATAGAAATTTTCTCCTTTTGCCCTATTCTCTTTAGATTCTCTATTTCTTTCTCTATAACTTCATCAGGTATCTTTGTAAATAGAGGTTCTATATCAGGTGAAATTTTTGAGCCAATCTTTACCTTTATTTTCGGTATGTCATCCCATCTAACTTGTTTGATGAAGTCCTCATCGTAACCCAGCATCTTAAGTATTTTCACAGAAGAAAACGGCATAAACGGATACATTGCCAAAGCCATTGAGAATATAACCTGCACAGAAACATAGAGTTTATTATTAAACTCTGTAGTGCCAGGAGTAAGCTTCCAAATTTTCACGTCATCTATGTACTTATTGCCTAAAAATGCTATTTCCCTGAGGTATTTTATCGCTTCTCTGAATTCAAACTTTTCTAATGAATTTCCTATGCTTTCTACTATCTCTTCTATATTCTTCAGAACCTGTAAATCAATATTTTCAAAGGAATTTTCATTCGGCGTTGGCACAACGCCGTTATTTTTAGAGTTAAGGAACTTCAGAACTCTTGATACAAGGTTTCCAAAAGAATTTGCCAACTCTTCATTAACTTTTTCTTGGAACTCTTTCCAATAGAAGTTAGAATCTTTTGTTTCTGGCATCACAAGGCACAAGTAATACCTAATTGCATCTGGTGGGAACTTCTCAACTATTTCGTCAACCCATATAGCCCAATTTCTAGAGGTGGATATTTTTTCACCTTCAAGGTTCATAAATTCGTTTGCTGGTATGTTGTACGGCAGAATCCAATCACCATGCTGTGCCATCAAAGTAGCAGGCCAAATTATAGCGTGGAAAGGTATATTATCCTTACCGATGAAGTGAATAAGTTTAGTTTCTGGGTTAAGCCAGTACTCTTTCCATTTGTCAGGCTGTCCTATCTTTTGAGCCCACTCAATCGTAGATGATATATAACCTATTGGAGCCTCAAACCAAACATACAATACTTTACCTTCTGCTTCTTCAATCGGTAGAGGTATCCCCCAATTCAAATCTCTTGATATAGGTCTATCCTTGAGTCCTTCCTTTATCCAAGACAGTGCAAAATCTCTAACATTTGGCTTCCAATCTTTTTTTGATTCAAGGTACTCTTTGAGTTGTTTTTCAAATTTACTCAAAACGAAATACCAATGTTTAGTTTTCTTGATGACAGGGGTAGAATTACATATAGCACATTTTGGGTCTATCAAATCAGTAGGGTCTAATGTAGTACCGCATTTTTCGCATTGGTCACCTTTAGCATTCTCGTATCCGCATTTTGGGCACTTACCGTATATATACCTGTCAGGTAAAAACATTTTATCGTTTTCGCAATAGAATTGTTCTTGTTCTTTAACAACGGTATAGCCGTTTTTCAAAACATTTAAGAAAAACTCTTGAGAGAGTTTGAAGTGTATATCTCTATGAGTTCCCGAGAAGTTATCAAATATTATACCGAGTTTATCGAAGCTTTCTTTTATTATTTTGTGGTATTTTTCAATTACTTTTTCAGGTGTAGTGTTTTCTTGCATTGCTCTTATTGTTATAGGTACGCCGTGTTCATCAGTACCGCATATAAATATTACATCATCGCCTTTCATTTTTCTGTATCTGTAGTATATGTCAGCAGGTAGATATGCACCTGCAATATGTCCTATATGTATGGGACCATTGGCATAAGGTAGTGCAGCCGTTATAAGATACCTTCCCATATTACCTCCAAAATATCACTTCTACTAATATTATATACAAGGCAAAAGGGAATTTCACACTTTAAGAGTTTAGACCTCAAAGAGGCTTTGCCTCTTTACCATTTTTATCGCAGAGATGCTACGCATCTCCGCACTCTTAAAAGGTTTTTTCAAAAATAGTTCTTTCCTATTAAGAGTGCTTAAAGCACGCTGTGCTTAAAGCACAAGTGCTATATAGCACAAAATTTTTTTAACAGAATTAAAGAGACTTGAATTTTCTAACAGAACAATTACGGATAAGGAAAATCTAAAAGATTTGAAGATTGAAAAAGCAGAAAAGATAAAAAAACATAACAAGGGGCTACCGCCCCTTGAAATTTAATATTTCAGTGTCTTATTGATTACATATTGCTCAATCAGAGACAATAAGTTCTGAACTGTCCAATAAAGAACCAAGGCAGAAGGTAAATTCCAGAATATAAACATGAAGATAATCGGAATAAGCCACATTGTTATTGTTTGCTCAGTCTGAACCTTAGCTGAAGAAATGGCAGTCTGTGTTATTGATAAAACTGTCATTATTATTGGTAAAAGGTTAATAGATGTAGGCAATATAATGAGCCCTTCAAAAGCTTTTATGTAAAGAATGGTATCAGGTTTAGTTAAATCCCTTATCCAAAGGAAACTCTGTCCCGAAAGTTCGATAAACGATATCAAGACACCATAAAACGCTATAAATATTGGTATCTGAAGAAGCAAAGGCAAACAGCCGGAAGCAGGATTTGCACCATAAGTCTTATAAAGTTCCGCCATCTCAGCATTCATTCTCTTAGGGTCATTCTTGTACTTTTCCTGAATCTCTTTTATTTTTGGAGCAATCAATTGAAATCTTTTCATTGAGATAGCAGCCTTTATTGATAAAGGCTCGAGAAGTAACTTTATAACCGCCGAAACGGCTATAACAACAAGTCCCCAGTTACCAATTAAAATATAAAACAAATCTAGAAGCCACGATAGAATAGCATATATAGGTTTTAGCACCCCCCCATCCTCAAGCCCATAAAGAGCCTTGACACCTAAAGCCCCAATAATATCGCTCCTCTTAGGACCTAGAAAAACTTTAACTCTATAAGTTTTACTATCGTTAGCCTCAAGAACCGAAGAAGTAGCTCTAAGAGAAACGACTTTGTTATACCCGTGCTTAGTATCAACAGCCAAAAACTCTGCCCTAAACTCCCCTTCTTCCGGAATCAAGCTTACGAACTCATAACTATTAGCAAGCCAAACACCTGCAATTGACGCTGGCTCTTTTATAGCAAATTTCTCAGTACCTGTAAAAATAGAAGTCGTAAGTGTTTCAACAATACCACCACTTACTTTATCTATGTACCCCGATTTTAAGTAAAGATACGCAAAATTAGGGTCATCGGCATTTGGTCCCAATGGACCACTAAAAGCCAAGCTAAAGCCATTAAATACAACAGGTTTCCTCTGCAGATTTTTAACTCTTATTTCCAACTCAAAAATATAATTTGAAACAAAAACCACCTTCCTACTAATCTCAAACAAATTCCCTTCGGAAGTTTTAATTTTTGTAATTCCATTAGGACTAAATGCTAAAAACTTAGTAGAACTGTTGGTAAGGCCGAAAACATCAATAGCAGCAATAGCAAAAGGCGGTATAACACAATTCGGTCCTAAAAGCTCATACTTTCTACCCTTGTACTCAAACTTTATATTTCTAAAAGAAAAGCTATCTAAAACTAACTCCAGCGAATTAGTATAGATAACATTTGAAAAATAAGAAATCTTTTCTAACTCTTCAAAAGGTGATAACTGAGGTAAAGATTTTAATGATACGTTTGTAGAGCTAGAATTAGTTAAATTACTATTTGTCGTAAGGGAGGTTTTACCTCCCTTAGGTGTAAAAAATAGTATATAAGCGTAAACTATACCAATCCAAGCAACGAGGAAAAGAAGAAGCCTAAGTTCTCTTGACATTATGCTACTCCCTCGCTAGGTAATTCAACGTATTGTGGTTCCTCCTCTCCCGTTACCTTGAAATTAAGTTTGGTATATGTATGGAAACCAGTTCCGACATGTACAGGTCTACCAACTATTAGATTCTCTTTCAAGCCCAATAGATAATCTTCGGCACCCCTGATAGCTGCATCAGCCAAAACTCTATGCGTCTCCTGGAACGAAGCGGCAGACAAGAAGCTAGAACTCATCAACGCGCTTCTAGAGATACCAAGAATAATTATCTGTGCCTTTGCGGGGAATCCACCCTGCTCAATAATATCTTTGTTAACTCTTTCAAACTCCTCGATGTCAACTATCTGACCAACAATGAACTTAGAGTCTCCAGGGTCAACTATCCTAACCTTTCTCATCATCTGTCTTATTATTATTCCTATATGCTTATCATCAATCTTAACGCCCTGATCTCTATATATCTCCTCAATCTTGTAAAGCAAGTATTTAGAAACTTCTTCAACACCGAGAACTTGTAACATCTCGTGTATAGACTTTTCACCATCGCACAGCTCTTCACCAACCTTAACGTAATCTCCATTCCTAACGTATAGATACCTTCCTGAAGGAATCTTATGCTTGACAACCTCACCAAATTCGTTTTCAACAATTACTATAACTTTACCCTTGTCAATTTCTATAGAAACCTTACCAGAAATCTTTGCAAGCACACTCTGGTTCTTAACATTTCTAGCCTCAAACAGAGCAGTAACCTTTGGCAAACCAGAAACAATATCGTAGGTTTTTCTTCTGGACCTACTCCTCTTAGCAAGCACATCACCAACCTTAATATAATCTCCATTCTTAACTCTAAGGTCAGCATCAGCAGGAACAAAGTCAACAGATTTGATATTACCTTGTTCATCAAGAATCTTAAGTATCTTATCTCTCTGAGAAGAAGGTTTAGTTGTATCCTCTTCTATGAAAACTGTACCCTCCTGCTCAGAAATTATAGGCTCACTGTAAGGGTCAAACCTAACTATAGGCACATTCTCTTCAACCAAATCTCCCTCATTAACCAATATCACTGAACCTATAGGTATCCTAACAACTGTAGGCTCAGCCTCACACAAAAATAGCTTACCTTTTGAAACACCTGCCCTTATGTACTCCCATGCAACTATTTCAGTACCATCAGGATAAACCGCTATCACCTCTCCCTTTTCAAACTCCTTAATTTCTCCTTCCCTCACATTAACTTTCTTAAAGTTATTGACATCATAAATATGGAATCCTCCAAATCCTTCCTTAGAAGATTCTTTAGAAAATACTTTGAAGACAGATATATTACCTTTTCTTGAGGTAACTCTCTCGTTGTTACTGTTAACAACATAGCAAGGCGGTATGTCATCTATAAATACAGGTACATTGAAGTCTATCCAGCTTTTCTCAACAACAGTCGAAGCGATACCACCTGTATGGAATGTTCTCATCGTAAGCTGAGTACCTGGCTCACCTATTGACTGAGCAGCAACAACTCCAACAGCTTCACCTAACTTAACAGGCTTGTTATGCCCTAAATCCCAACCATAACACTTAGCACAGACACCAAACTTAGATTCACAAGTCAAAACATGTCTAACCATTACTCTAGAGATACCCGACTTCTTTATCTCTTCAGCCTTCTCAAAGTCTATTATCTCATTAGCCTTAACTATAACTTTACCAGTATCAGGATCATATACATCAAACAAGCTTGTTTTTCCTATCAGCTTACTTATCATTTCATCTCTATTACTGAAATCATCTTCAGATATGAGTAATCCTTTAGCAGTACCACAATCTTCCTCAACGACAAAAACAGAATGAGAGATATCTACCAACTTTCTAGTCAAATAACCAGCTTCAGAGGTCTTCAATGCAGTATCAGCAAGTCCTTTTCTACCACCATGAGCAGAAATGAAGTACTCCCACAATCCCAATCCTTCCTTGAAATTAGACTTAATAGGAAGCTCTATTATTTCTCCGGATGGCTTAGACATCAACCCTCTCATACCAGCAAGCTGCTTCACCTGTTCTCTATTACCCCTTGCTCCAGATGTCATCATCACGTAAACAGGATTGAGCCCATTCTGATCCTCTCTAAGGGTATTCTCCATCTCTTTCCTAACTTTATCACTCACATGAGACCACAAGTTTATTATTCTGTTATACCTCTCGTCACTATTCAAAAATCCTTTTTCATAATCAGATTCTATTTTAGCAACTTCCTGTTCAGCCTTTGCTATAAGGTCATATTTGACTGCTGGCACCTTTATATCCTCTAGAGATATTGTAGAACCTCTCTTGGTAGCATAGTAGTAACCCAACTCCTTAAGCTCGTCAAGCAACTTAACAGTAGCCCACCTACCAATCTTCATATAACAAGTTTTCACAAGTGCGACAAGGTCCTTATTCGTAAAAGTCTTATTGGCAAACCTTAGCTCTTCGGGCAGTATAGAGTTAAATATAACTCTACCAACCGTTGTTTCTATCCTCTTCCCTTTGTACCTAAATATAATCTTTTCTCTAACCCCAACCTTACCAGTCTCATAAGCATATAGTACTTCTTTGAATGAAGAGAAAACCTTTGGCTTATCTCCAGTTTGATAAGTAGCACTATCAGCGGTTAAGTAGTAAGATCCCAAAACCATATCCTGCGTTGGGAACATTACAGGGTCACCAGTAGAAGGTTTCAATATATTTCTAGCCGACAGCAGCAAAACCCAAGCCTCTATTTGTGCTTCAGGTGAAAGAGGAACGTGTACAGCCATCTGATCACCATCAAAGTCAGCATTGTAAGGGTGACACACCACAGGATGCAGATGTATAGCACTATCTTCAACCAAAACAGGCTCAAATGCTTCTATACTCAATCTATGAAGAGTTGGTGCTCTATTCAACAACACAGGATGCAATTTCACAACACTTTCCAAGCACTCATGCACCCTAGGATCATTATAATTCTCTGTAAGAGACCTAGCTTGCTTTATATTGAAAGCATACTTTCTGCTTATC
>JAPYWX010000057.1 GCA_028276145.1 Spirochaetota bacterium | reverse complement strand
TCTATCATCACACCTATTTATTAGGGTTAAAGGAGGCGATAGCCTCCTACCTTGGAATTTTAGGGTGGGGAAGGAGAATACTAATAACAATTACCTTTTTAAAGGTGCTTTAAGCACTAGTGCTTAAAGCACTTTATGAATTCTCACAAAACTCTGTAAACAAAACGATAATATTTACATCATGAAAAAGATTCTCTTAACTGTAATTCTCATTTTCATAGCATCCTGCTTTAGTACTTTGTATTCTAAAACATTTATTAACGATACAGAGTTCAACGATGAGGATAAGAATTTCCCTTCTCATTTAAGGAACAAGGTAGTAGGTAATAATGTTTTTGAAACGAAGTCAAAAGTAGCATCTACAAAGTACTACGAAAAAGCAATAAAAGGCATAAAAGACGATTTTTTAAGTCTATCCAGACTTTCACTTATTTACTCCTATAAAGGTGTTCCTGAGATATCACTATACTATGGCAGCAATGCACTAAGTATTTATAATTCCTTACCGCCAGAAAAGAAAGAAAGAATATACACGATAAATTACATAGAACTTCTAGTTGGATTATCGGTATCGTACTCGTTACTAATGAACGAACCAATGGCATACACATACTTAGACGAAGCAAAAACCAAACTTAAATCCCTTCAAAACTTCCAACAAGACTACAAAAAGGGAGAAGAACTAATAAACTACGCCGAAAGTTTCTACAAAAAGACATTCTACAAAATAAATACTAAAACAAACACTAACACAATATTAAACCCCAAATAGTGCCTAAGGCACTGTGTACCTAAGGTACTGTGTGCCTAAGGCACTTGTGCTTAAAGCACTTCTCTTTAGGGTTAAGGGAGGCGATAGCCTCCCTTAGAATTTTAAAAAAGATGTGTAGTGCTACTAAAAGTATGTGCTAAATAGCACTTCTTAAAAAATATCCTCATTCCCTTAATAGATAAGATTTCCTGAAGAAATGTATAAAAATTACACTTTAGGTAGGTGTATAATTTTTATACATTGTATAAAAACTACACATGTAGTTACGACTTTCTATAAACTGAAAGGCAGATTTGTATTGCTTCAGAGACATCCATGTAGTCAAAATTTTCGTATTTTTCTCTAGCTACTGATATCATTTTCGTTATTTCAGAGTGGTTATATCCTAATGACTTGAGAGCCATTATAATTTCTTCTAGGCTTGACTTTTTCTCAGAAAATGGAATACCCAACTTCAGTATGTCGTTTTTAAGTTCAGAGACTATTCTTTCAGCCACCTTTTCACCCACTCCCTTTATTGAAGAGAGAAGCTTCACATTCTTCGTTGAAATTGCTCTAACGACATCAGTAGGGGAAAGGCTTGACAGTATCCTAAGAGCCAACTTAGGACCAACATTATTAACCTTCGTTAGCAAAACAAAAATTTCTTTTGAATCTTTGGACAAAAAACCGTACCATTCCTCTTCGTTTTCATAAACATGCCTGTAGATGTATATCTTCTGAGTAACACCAAGGGATAACTTAGCAATATCCAGATAAGACATGAAAACCTCATAGCCAACACCACTAACCTCAACTATAACTCTGTTATCCTCTAACTCCTTAACTTCCCCAACTATATAGGAAATCATTGATAAATTCTACTAAGTTCACAGAGAAATATTCCATTTAAAATATTTACTTTCTCAAAAACTCTCTTTACCTCTCCCCGAGAATTACCACCAAGACAAAACCAGTTACACAATCAAGGTGTTTAAAACACAACGTGTTTAAAACACAAAGTGTTTAAAACACAACGCGTTTAAAACACCACGTGTTTAAAACACTACTTTCTATAACCTGAAAACAAGTTTTAACTTATCACTATGAAAGTCTTCATTTGAAATCTAAAAAATTAAAGGGAGGCTAAGCCTCTAGCCTCTTAGAGAATTATATTAGCCTTCTTTATCTTCCAAGCTTTCTATATCCTCGGAAATCTCTATCTTTTCGGGTTCCTCGATTTCCTCTTTTTCTTCAGCAGAAGTATATTCTTTCTTTATTGCTAAGCTCTCTCCCTCAAGGATAGCACTCTTAATAACCTCAGTTATGACCTGAATGGATCTAACAGCGTCATCATTAGCAGGTATAGGATAATCAACTAATGTAGGGTCAGCATTAGTATCAACTATAGCTACAATAGGTATACCTAACTTCCTAGCTTCCATTACAGCTATCTCTTCCTTAGTTATGTCAACAACATAAAGAGCATCTGGAAGAGTCTTCATGTCTCTTATTCCTTCTAATTTATCAAGAAGCTTCTTCTTGAGCTTCATCAACTTGTTTATCTCACCTTTAGGAAGCTGGTTTATGGAACCATCAGCTTCCATCTTCTCTATTTTAACAAGCTTCTGGACTGACCTTCTTATTGAAGGGAAGTTAGTTAGTGTTCCTGGTATCCATTTCTTGTTGACATAAAACTGGTTACACGCAATTGCCTCTTGCTTTATCAAATCTTGAGCTTGCTTCTTAGTCCCAACAAAAAGGAACCTTCCACCTCTCTGTGCAACTTCTTTAGCAAAATTGTAAGCTTCTTTGAGTAATTCAAGAGTTTTCTGGAGATTTATTATATAGACATTTCCTCTACCTGCAAAAATGTATTCTTTCATTTTCGGGTTCCATTTGCTCCTCGGATGCCCAAAATGAGCACCTGCTTCGAGTAAAACGTTTATATTTATTTTCTCCGAAGAGAAACCAGAAAATTCTACTTGACTCTCCATTGCTTCAGACATAAAAAACCTCCACTACGATTATAAAAAACCAGCAAAAAACCTCTCAAATTGAACATTACTTTTTAAACTTCTCGTCAGAAACTGTCAACTTCCATCTACCTTTCTGTCTTCTCCTCTTAAGAACCTTCAAACCTCCTTTTGTAGATATTCTAGCCATAAAACCATGAGTTCTATACCTTTTGACATTGCTCGGTTGATAAGTTCTCTTAGGCATATACCCTCCTTAAAATTAAGCTGCTTCTTTAGAGAATTTCTCAAATGCAGCGTCACTAGCATCTAAGTTAGATGCCACACTTTGAACATCATCATTACTCTCCAGTTCATCAAGCAATTTCAAAACTTTTACGGCAGTTTCGTCATCAACTCTGACAGTACTCTTAGGAACCATAGAAATTTCTGCTACTTTAATCTCTATACCTTTCGACTTAAGAGCATTAAGAACCTCAGAAAACGCTTCAACAGGAGTATAAATACTTATTACATCATCCTCTTTCTTCACATCCTCAGCACCAACTTCTAGAGCAATTTCTAGAATTTGGTCTTCCGTGTACTTTGAAGCATCGACAGATATATACCCTTTTCTTTCAAATATCCAAGAAACACTCCCTGCACTACCCAAACTACCACCAAATTTTGAAAATATTTTCCTTATATCTGCAGCAGTTCTATTTTTGTTATCAGTCAACACATTAACGAGGATAGCAACACCACCTGGACCATAACCTTCGTATGTCACATCTTCGTAAGTAACTCCCTCTAGCTCTCCTGTACCTCTCTTTATAGCCTTCTCTATATTTTCTGAAGGCATATTCGCTTCCCTAGCTTTTTCTATAGCAACCCTTAACCTTATATTGTTTTCCGGGTTACCACCACCGAGCTTAGCAGCAACTGTTATTTCTTTAGCAAGCTTAGAAAACAACTGCCCTTTCTTAGCATCCTGAGCAGCCTTCCTGTGTTTAATATTCGCCCATTTCGAATGCCCTGACATAAAAACCCCCTACTTATAACTGCTAAATAATTATAAACAACCTTTTCCATCCTATACAAGAAAAAAGAAAGGTTATATTTCTAAAAAGACTAAAGAAGTTTCACCATACTGCTTTTGAGAAAATAACTTTATACCCTCAGGTATGCTCACCTGAACCCTAGAAGAATGTTCTAAAACTACTATTCCTCCCCCCTTCACCACTCCTTTTAAAGTTTCCAATAGTAAATCGTACTCTTGGAAATTATAAAACGGGTCAACGAAAGAGATATCAAACTTTATCCCTTCAGCTTCCAAAACCTTCAAAGCCTTATCCCAAGTGCTACACAGCACTCTATACTTTTCTTCTTCAATACCCAAGTTCTGAAGATTCCTACGGAGTTGATTACATAAAGAAAAGTTATTATCAACAAAAACAACAAAATTAGCTCCCCTACTTATGGCTTCAATTCCAACTATACCAGAGCCACAGAAAAGGTCTAAAAAAACTGAATCTACTACATCTATAACATTAAACAAAGATTGTCTAACAATCTCTTGAGTAGGTTTGACTTTAGAGTCTTTTACGAATATCTGTCTATTTTTCAAACTACCACCTGAAATTCTTAGCACTTTACTTCGCTAAAACCTTACCTATTATTTCCCCTAAAACTTCCTTTGCTATCCCTGAAACAATCTCTTCTTTCCTATGTCTTAAAATCTCATCGTAAGCTGAAATAATCTCTTCTACTTTTCTCCCTTCAACCTCTTTAAACATTTCTAGCTCTTTTTCTCCTCTCTCCTTGAGAGAAGCCCTGAACTGAGATAACTCATTTTCTTTCTGTTTTCTGTACTCCTCTACATAAGCTCTAGCACCCTCTACTATTCTTTTAGCTTCCTGCTTGGCTTGTTCTAGCTTTTTCTCTGCTTCCTCGTCAGCTTTTAATATTTCTTCTATTGCTTTAGAAATCTCACTCATTTGGGCGGTAGTGGATTTGAACCACTGACCTCTGCTGTGTGAAAGCAGCGCTCTAACCAACTGAGCTAACCGCCCATCAGAAATAAGTATGAAAAAAAAATTCCCAACAATTCAAATTTGCTTGAAACGATTAGAAAAGATTTTTGATAATTCGTCTCGGGGGACTGAGATGTTCATAAAAAACATCGTAATAGGAATACTCGGCTTGATAGCATTTCCAACAATTGAGATGGTACTAAGCCTACTTGGCATAGATACCCAAAAAGGTATTTTTCTCATTTCAGGAATAGCAGTAAGCTTATTAATGATAGCTTACTACTTCGTCAATGTCTATGTGATTGGTAAATCAAGGTCTTTTTTCACAATTTCTTCTTCATGGCTGATACTCATATCAACCTTACTTCCTTTTGCTTACTTACCTAGCATATCCACAATTTACATTTCGAACATTTCTTTAAACATAGTGTTTCTTTATGCTTCCTTAGCCTCTATTATTCTGTCATGGCTAATGGTATTTGTAGAAGTCTTTAGGAGTGGCACATTCAGAGCATATTAAAAAGATATTATAACGCTATTACCTGATTGGTCTATCTTTGCTTTCTCATACTCAGGATAAGAAGCTGAGATATCAGCAAAATCATTCAAGAATGATTCAACACCACCGTTATAAATTATTTCAAACACAGCAGTATCACCTGATACTGATTTTCTCTTACTTTCCTTAATACCAGGTAAAGTATTCAAAAATTCCGAAAAATCTCTGACACTCTTAAGAGTCCTAAGTCCTATAACTTTAACCTCTATCTTGTCACCTTTTGCTAAGTAGCTTTCAAGCTTTGGTAACAATTCTTTGAGAGTCTTTTTTGCTATATATGAGAGAACAACTTTCTTAGCTTTATCTTCGTTCGAAGAGTTGTTAACAAGTCTATCACCAGCCTGAGCAGAACCAAGCCCCCTAGCCGTAGAAGAATCATAAGCTTTCAAACTCGCCGAGCCATCAACTAAAATCCAACCACTTAACTTCTGATAAGGTTCAACCTTAACATCAAGGTCAACTTCTATGTAAATAGGAGCCTTTACCTCTTGTGCCAAGAGCTGAGCCAAAGTCAAATCTTGCCCTTTCTTCTCTTCATATATCTTTCTAAATTTCTTGGATAAATCCAGACTCTTCTCATACTCAACATACTCAATACCTAACTCAGAAAGACATGAATTAATAAAGTCAACCAAAAACTTCAAATCACTATCCTTACCCATATTTACATACTCTCTAGGTGAAGGAAACACAAGAATTGTCTTGCCAACCAAAGGCGAATTAGCTGACAAAGTCAATTTTATATCTTCATCTTTAACGCTTTTGTTCTCAACCTGCGGAAAAGCCCAAAAACCAAAGACAAAAAACACAAAAGTAACAATCAAAAACCTCTTCATAACAATCCCCCGTATAAGTATTATAGTTATCAAAAATCCCAAAATCAAAAACAACTAAGAACTTATCTTAAAACCCCCTACCCAAACAAATTTCTAGAACCTATAAGAACTTATCCAAACTCCCAAAAGTTCTCCAAAGCACCCAAAACAAAGAGAAAACGTTTCGAATCTCAAAAGGAAAAGTGTGTTCCCCCTTTGAATCGTAACTATCATTTTATATCAGGGCAGAGTGCTTAAAGCACCGAGTGCTTTAAGCACTTAGTGCTATAAGCACAAAGGTGCTTATAGTGTTTTTGTTAAAAACTCTATTCTTGTTAACACCGACAAGACTAAGTATATAATTTTTCATAAGATGGCAAAATACAGAAAAAACAAAATAAAGCAACAACACACGATACTAGAAGGATTTAGGAAATTCCTTGAAGAACTTTCAGAAAACCAATTAGTACAAAGCATAATACCAGGGAGAATAAGTACAAAAGGCAGCAAGTCCTCATCAGGAGAAAGAATTGTAGAGCTACAATACGAAACAAAGACTGGACTAAAAATACTACTAAAGCACGGAACTGCAGTACAAGAAGTATTCGTAATAACAAACAACCCACAAGAATTAATTTCTTTGGTATTCAAAGAAAAAAGAATACAACTTTAATTATTACTTAGTTGTTGAAACAACTATAAAAGCGTCTTTATTGACTTTTCTAGCAATCTCTAGAGCTTTGTTAGCCTCTTCATAAGAACTGAAAGCACCCATTCTAACTCTATATATGTTCTTATTCCCTACAGTCACATTGATTATAGAAGCATTCTTTATACCCATTGAATTCAGCTTCTGAAGAGTTCCCTGAGCAACATCCTTGTTTTCATTTGCGGAGACCTGAACGTAATAAACTTTACCAGTAGAACTGCTACTAGCATTTTTAGTAACCTTTGAAGTAGAAACAGAACTAGTTTTTTTCGTAGATACTTCAGAAACAATCTTCTGTGATGCCTTTGAAGTAGAAGAAACCTGCTTGTTAACACTCTTTAAACTAACACTATTTTCATTTTTACCTTCAGTTAAAGAACTTTTAGAAGATAAAGAACTATCTTTATTCTCTAAGACGGAATTATCAGTCAAATCACTTTCCAGGTCACTAACATCTACAGTATTTGCTGAACTTTTCTTAGAAGAATAGTTAGAGGAGGGCAACCCTACAACACTATCTATGTTGTCAACTTTTTCATATCGGCTTTCTTGAATAGAAGAAGAATAAGCAGGCTTCTGAGAACTACCCAAAAACTTACCTATCATGTACCCAACTACAAAGTTAAATATAGAGAAAAGCACAGTAACAATTATTATCATTGAGTAATTCGGAGAATTTTTTATCTTTTCCTTGCTTACATTCTGCCTAACACCATACTCATTGAATTCATCCTTTTCTACCATATGAGTCCCCTTTAGAAATATTTCGGAATACAAAAAAGAAGTTTTAGGTAACTATTTCGTCATCGGGACCGTAGACTATAGGAGAATCCAAAGTTTCGTAGGATATCTTACCTTCTGAAATGAGAGATAACGTTTTTACTAATATCTTATGTTCTTTTGCTAAAACTCTCTTGGCAAGCTCTTCAGGTGTATCATCTGGCGAAACCCTAACTTTCGCCTGCATTATTATTTTACCACCATCAACAATTTCATTCGCAAAATGAACAGTACAGCCGTGCTCCTCTTCACCAGCTTCCAGAACCCTTCTATGCGTATCCAATCCAGGATATTTGGGAAGCAATGAAGGATGAATGTTAATTACTCTATTAGGGAAAGAAGACAGCAAAGGCTTACCTATAATTCTCATGAAACCTGCCATTACAACTATATCAACTGCATACTTTTTGAGTATTCTAACATATTCCCACTCTCTATCTTCTTCAAACTTAGCTTTATATTTGCCAGGATACACATAAAAAGCTCTAACACCATACTTACGAGCAACCTCAAGTCCCTTAGCGTTAGGATTGTCACTTATAACAACAACAACCTTACCGTAAATCTTACCTTCTTTACACCCCTTTATTATAGCCTCCATGTTAGAGCCACGACCAGATATCAAAATACCGATCCTAAGGTAATCCCTTAAGCCGAGTAAGGCCAAAATTTTCCTCTTAACAAGCACCCACAGCCTTATCATAAAACTCCTCTTATGAAACCACCATCAACCTGCACACTAGTACCATTGATGTAACTAGCCTTCTCAGAGCAAAGAAAAGCTACAAAATTGGCTATCTCCTCAACACTTCCATATCTACCCAAAGGTATACTCTTCTCAAATTCCTTTTTAAATTCTTCAAAACTAACTCCTGTAATTTTACTCTTCCTTTCAATAAGCTTAATTGCTCTTTCAGTGTATATATTACCAGTACACACAACATTGAAAGTCACATTATCAACTTTAATAGTCCTAGAGAGAGATTTTGACAAGGCATTAACCCCAGATCTAAAAACATTAGAAAGAATAAGTCCATCAATAGGCTCTTTGACAGAAACTGAAGTCATGTAAACAATTCTACCCCACTTCTTT
>JAPYWX010000200.1 GCA_028276145.1 Spirochaetota bacterium | reverse complement strand
TGTACCTTTTGTTTTGGATAAAGAGAGTGATGGAAGGATTTTCATTTTGCCTAGCGTTATTTATGATGTTAGTATTCTTTTCGTTGTAGTTTATGGTAGAGATGGAAAGAGGGAAGTTAAAAAAGTTGTATACTATAGGTAGATTTTCTTAATCTCTTTTACGAAAATTAATGTGTATATGGAGATTTTTGTAATTGCGTTGGAAATAGCTTTGATTGTTGCGGTTGGGGCTTACTTTCTTTTTGCTAGGTTTTTTGAGGATAAGTACAAAAAGATAGATGAGCTTAAGAAAAAGAATAAGTACGAAGAAGCTCTCAAAATCCTTTTGAAGATGTACCAGAAGGATAAGGATGATACTAGAGTCATATATGAGCTTGCTGAAATAAACAAGGAGTTGAATAATAACCTTGAGGCTATAGGTTATTATATGAAGCTTATTGAAAAGGATGTCTATCCTCCTGTTACTACTAAGGGTGATGTTCTTAAAGAGATAGGAGTGCTTTATTATAAGGAGCATAAAATTAAAGAAGCTTTTTATTTTCTATACTATGCTTCTTACTTTCTGCCGAATGATAGAGATATTAATTACTATCTGTTTTACATTCTTCTTTCTAATGGTTTTTTCTCTCTTGCTGAGAAATTTGGTGAGAGGGCTTTGCCCTTTTTATCGAAGAACGCTGATTTCCTTTCTGATTTGGCGATGGTTAAGTTGGAACTAAACAAATATGGTGATGCTCTTGAGTTGCTTGAAAAGGCAATAGGTATTTCTAAGAGTAGAAAAGTGAAAATCATTTTAGCTTTTACTTTAGCTAAGCTAGGAGGTTACAAAAGAGCTATAGATTTGTTGGTTCCTATTACTACTGAAGAAGGGGTTCCCGATGAACTTCTGTTTTTGGTATACATGCTTATAGTTTATTGTAATCTCAATCTTAAGATTGAAACTGAGGTTAATAAGTACTGGGATGTACTTTTAACTTTCGTTACAGCTAAGAATTTAGGTGACAGAATTAAGGAGGTAGGATTTGGTATTTTCATGTCCTACCTGTACTTTTACAAGTACAGTAATGCGAAGGAAATGTTGAATACTCTCAAGGAGTATGAGATAAGTAATTCGGTTATTGCTAGTATAGAGCCGTTCATAGATGATGCGATAAGGAACTCACAGCTTAAGAAGGAAGGTAAGCCTTATGATATAAAGCCAATCCGTGAGATAGATAACTTTGTTCAGAATTGGCTCAATTCAATGGTGAAAACTGAGGATATAAGAAAGTTATACTACACAATAGCTAGTGAGCAAGATAGAATAAATGTTCACGAAATTATCAAGCAAGTACAAGAGAAATTAGAGGTGGAGAATAAGAAGATTTCATCCTTTATGAAAGATGCGGGGAGTGGTTTGACAGTTGAGGAGGAAGATGATATATGTGATATGTTTACCAATCGTTTGGATTCGCAGACTTTTTCATTTATATGCGATGAGTTAGTTAAGGCTATGGGATTTAGCATTGTTAAGAAACTTGTGACGGACACATTCGTTGAAGGTGAGGGGGCAGATTATATTTGTACTCGCCCTAAAGATCCGTCTAAGTACTTCATTGCTGTGAGAAGGTGGGGAACTAACGAGATAGGGAAGATAGCTATACTGGATATTAGTCAGAGAGCCACAGAGAATAATTGTGATAGAGTTGTGATTGTGTCCTCTGCTCCTCTTACTTCAGAAGCACAGGAGTATGTTGAGAAAAGTAAGAATCTAGAGTTTCATACTTGTAAAGAAATGGCGGTGCTTTTGAAGAGTATTATTCCTTCTGTTTAATCTTGTATTCCGTATTCTCTCATTTTCATAATGAGGGTTTTCCTAGTAATACCTAAAATACTGGCAGCTTTTGATTTGTTGTATCCTACGGCTTCCAAGGTTTTTTCTATTATTTTCTTCTCAGCTTCCTTTAAGGAGATACCTAGCTTTATGCATATTACCTTATCGCTTTCGGCTAGTTCTGTTTCTTCTTTCTTCTGTTGGGAGATAGTTATATTGACTTTTGGTTGTAGTAGCTTTGTTTGGTAATGTGGTGGTATTGACGAAACTGTTAAGATGTTTTCGGAGCACATTATTACTGAACTTTCTACAAAGTTTTGGAGTTCTCTTACATTCCCTGGCCAACTATACTCAAGAAGTATGTTCATAAGCTCCTCGGATATTCCTTCTATGTTTTTGTTGTGTATCTTGGCATACTTTTTTAAGAAATAATTCGCTAGTATTGGTATGTCAACTTTTCTTTGCCTTAGAGGTGGTACATGTATTGAGATTATGTTTATTCTGTAGAAGAGGTCTTCTCGGAAGTTACCTTTTTTTACTTCTTCCTCAAGGTTTTTGTTTGTTGCTGTTATTATCCTCACATCAACTTTTATGGTTTCTTCACCGCCAACTCTTTGAAATTCCTTGTCCTGTAATACTCTGAGTAGAGCCACTTGTAGTTTAGGTGATATTTCACCTATTTCGTCGAGGAATATAGTTCCTTTGTGAGCTAATTCAAACCTGCCTTTTCTTCTGTTTATTGCTCCTGTGAATGCTCCTTTCT
>JAPYWX010000124.1 GCA_028276145.1 Spirochaetota bacterium | reverse complement strand
ATAGGCTCACTATTCTTCATGAGGGAGCTAGTGGGAGTGGTAAAAGTGAAATGAACGAAAATATACACAGGCAGAAGGATGGTAGTATACTATTTGGGCAAAATATCGTAACTGGCGATAAGTTCATCATTTCTTTGCCTGTGAACTGTAAGATTAATCCAGTTTCGGATGATATGACAATGTGCCATCCTTCTTTGCAAAAAGGAGATGGCAGTTTGGTTGTTGCTGATGCTGAGAATGGGTGGTTTATAAGGGTTGACCATATAAAAAGATATGGTACTGACCAAGATATAGAGGCTCTTTCTATTTATCCGCCTAAGCCACTTTTGTTCTTAAACATAGATGCTCAGCCAAATTCTACAGCTCTCTTGTGGGAGCATATAGAAGATAGCCCGGGGGTACCTTGTCCTAATCCGAGATTTGTTATATCGAGAGACCTTATACCTAACATAGTCAAAAAACCGGTGAGCATTAATGTAAGAAGTTTTGGAATAAGGGTACCGCCTTGTACCTCTCAGGAACCTACTTACGGAATAATTGGTATTTTCCATGTCTTGCCGCCTGCCTTGGCTTGGGTTTGGAGGCTTGTTGCACCGAGAGGCCATGCTAACCCAAGCATAATATCTACCGGTAAGGCACTTGAGAGTGAAGGTGTAGGCTCATATTGGCCATTTGCGACAGGGAAGATGGTTACGCAGGCAAATCTTCTTCTAAGGCAGATAATAGACACTCATAAAGTGAAGTATGTCCTCGTTCCAAATCAATATATAGGAGCTTGGAAAGTAGGTTTTAACCCACAATGGATAATGAGGGAGTATGTTGCAAGAAGGGGAGGAATTAGGTTCTCGCCTTCAGAATTGTCACCAGCAAGATGCCAAATTTTGGGATATACCCTTGAAGAGATGGTTTTTGAGGGACATGATATATTCAAAGGATTCCTTAGAGTAGAGTATCAGGAAGAAGTTGGAGAAGCTGCCTATGATGAGGGAGCTAAAATGTTATATAACTTCTTTGTTGAAAATACTATGCCGTTTTACAAGGACCCTGAGCTTGATGAGCTAGGCAAGAAAATTTTGTCGTGCCTCTATGATAAAGGGAGTGTGAAGGATTTTGAAGATATATTAGGGATTCCTAGTTATTATAACATGATGGAGGGCGAATAATGGATAGTAGAAGGGTTTTGAACAACTTTGTTGAATTAGTTAAGATATACAGTCCTTCTCTTATGGAGGATTTCGTTTTTGAGTACCTATTCAAAAAGTTTAGGGAGCTTGGTTATATTTCTGAGCTACAGGTGGATGGTAAAATTAAAAACATGATTGTTTTTATTCCTGGCAATTCAAAAGAGAAACCTTCTATGATGTTTTGTGCTCATGCTGATACCGTTGAGCCTGCAAAGGATGTTAATGTGATTATTGATGAGCTTGGTGGTGTCATAAAGTCTGACGGTAAAACTATATTAGGAGCTGATGATAAGGCTGGTATTGTAGCCATGTTAGAATTGGCTTATCATCTCAAAGAAGAGCCAAATACTTCGTATGGGGATATTTACCTTGTGATAACTTCGGCTGAGGAAATAGGTTTGGTTGGTGCTAAACACTTAGATTTGTCAAAAGTGAGTGTGAAGTTCGGTTATTGCTTGGATTCTCACGGTGATGTTGGTACAGCTATAATTAAGGGTGCTACACATTATAGGTTCAAAGTTGAGTGCTTTGGTAAGTCTGCTCATGCAGGAATAGACCCTGAGAAGGGTATAAACGCTATAAAGATGTCTGCCGACATAATATCACAGGTTCTGTGTGGTAAAATAGATGAGGAGACAGTTGTTAATATAGGTGAGATAAGTGGAGGTAAGGCAACAAATATAGTACCTGATTATGTTGTTTTTGAAGGTGAGGTAAGAAGTTTTAACCATTCAAAGATAAGGAAGATCCTAGACGAGATTTCTAACATTTCTGAGAATGTAGCTAATAAATATGGTGGTAAAGTAAAGTTTTCAGAGGAAAAGCTTTATTCGGGTTATAGTATTCCAGAGAGTTCTGAAGTTGTGAAGAGGTTTGTTAGTGCTTGTTATCAAGTAGGAGTTAAACCTGTTCTTACTACCACCAGAGGTGGTAGTGATGCAAACATATTTAACGAGAAAGGTATAGAAGTACTGAATATATCTTGTGGTATGAGAAATCCACATTCTCTGGATGAGTACATATACATAAAGGACCTTCTGGATATATCTAAACTAGTTATAGCTCTAGCTGTACTCTAGCCTAGTTATGTAATTTTTTCATACTTAATTCCTGAATGGACTAGGTTACTTGCATTTTGTATTTTCTAAAGTGCTAAATAGCACTTTCCTAAATTAAGTGCTTCGAAGTACTGCTTGAAGCATAAAAGCATATTTTAACAATCTGATAGCATCCTCTTATTTGTTAGGGGTTAAGGTAGGCGATGGCTTCCATTAGAGAATCTTAAGTGGGGTGAGGCTACTAAAAGTAATGTGTTAATAGCACATTTTCAGTTAATTTCTAATTGGATAGAAAATCTTGAGATGTTTCATAATAATTTCCAAAATTTTCTTAGGAGGTTAGTGATGGTGGATACTAAGTTGGGGAAGCTTCTTAAAGATAAGGAAGTCAAGAAATTGCTTTCTGAGGGGAACGATCCGAAATCGATAAAGATATCTTTTGCTAGACACTTGAAGTATAATCTGATAAAGGATGAGTATTCGGCTACTGCTTTGGATAAGTTTTTCAGTTTAGCTTATGCTGTTAGGGATAGGCTTGTTGAGAAATGGATAAAAACTCAGCAAAGGTATTATGAAACAGAAGATGTTAAAAGAGTTTATTATTTGTCACTTGAGTTTTTGATTGGTAGGCTTCTCTTGAATAACATAATAAACCTTGGTATTGAAGAGGAAGTAAAGAAGGCAATGGAAGAAATAGGGCTTAACCTTGATGAATTGGCTGAGCTTGAGGAGGATCCAGGATTGGGTAATGGTGGATTAGGTAGATTAGCTGCTTGCTTTTTAGATTCTTTGGCTACTCTTGAGTATCCTGCGTACGGTTATGGTATAAGATATGAGTTTGGTATATTTAAACAAGTTATAGAGAACGGGTATCAAGTTGAGAAGCCAGAGGAGTGGTTAAAGTTCGGTAATCCTTGGGAAGTAGAGAGACCAGAGTATGCAGTGCCAGTAAAATTTTACGGAAGAGTACATTCGTATGTTAAGGATGGAAAGTTAAAGTTTGAGTGGATTGATACAAAGGATGTTTTAGCTGTTCCTTATGATACACCAGTTGTTGGTTATAAAAATAATACTGTGAACACTCTGAGGTTGTGGTCTGCTAGGGCGTCTGAAGAGTTTGATTTCCAGATATTCAATAGTGGGGATTATATTAGAGCTGTTGAGAATAAAAATCTCTCGGAGGTTATTTCTAAGGTTCTCTATCCGAATGACAATATTTATGAAGGTAAGGAGTTGAGGTTGAAACAGGAGTACTTCTTCGTTTCTGCTTCATTGCAGGATATAATTAGAAGGTTCAAGAAGCAATTTGGCGATAGATTCGAGCTTTTCCCTGATAAAGTTGCTATACAGTTGAACGATACTCACCCTGCTTTGGCTATACCGGAGCTAATGAGATTGTTGGTTGATATTGAGGGATTGCCTTGGGAAAAGGCTTGGGATATAACTGTTAGAACTTTCGGCTATACAAATCACACTGTTATGCCTGAGGCTTTAGAGAAGTGGGAAGTTGGCTTAATAGAGAGGTTGTTACCAAGACACTTGCAGATAATTAACGAAATCAATAGAAGGTTTTTGAATAGTGTTTCTTTGCAATTCAATGACATAAATAAGATAAGGAATGTATCAATATTTGAAGAAGGGCACATCAAGATGGTTAGGATGGCTAATCTTTGCGTTATAGGTTCGCACTCAGTTAATGGTGTTTCTGAGCTTCACACGAATATACTCAAAAATTATGTTATGAAAGATTTCTATGATATATGGCCTGAAAAGTTTAATAACAAGACCAATGGTGTGACTCAGAGAAGGTGGTTGAAACTTTGTAATCCTGGGTTGGCTAATTTGATTACTGAGGCTATAGGAGATAAGTGGGTTACCGACCTTTATGAGCTAAGGAAGTTGGAGAAGTTTGCTGATGATAAGGCTTTCTTGGATAAGTTCTATCAAGTTAAGCAGGCTAACAAAGAGAGGTTAGCTAAGTACATAAAAGATGTGTGTGGTGTAAAGGTTGATCCTAACTCTATTTTTGATGTCCAGGTTAAGAGATTACATGAGTATAAGAGACAGTTACTCAATGTCATGCACATAATTTATCTCTACAACTTGCTTAGAGATAATCCTAACTTGGATATTTATCCTAGAACGTTTATATTTGGTGCTAAGGCTGCTCCTGGATACTATAGAGCTAAACTGATCATAAAGCTTATAAACAGTGTAGCTAATACGGTGAACGGAACTAAGGGAATAAATGAGAAGCTGAGGGTTGTTTTTGTTCCTAACTATAACGTTTCGTTAGCTGAAAAAATAATACCGGCAGCTAATGTGAGCGAGCAGATATCTACTGCTGGTAAGGAAGCTTCGGGTACTGGTAATATGAAGTTCGCCCTTAATGGCGCTTTGACTATTGGTACTCTTGACGGTGCTAACATTGAAATAATGGAAGAGGTCGGTGAGGATAATATCTTTATATTTGGTTTGAAAGCTGAGGAGATAGCAGAGCTTAGGGCTACTGGCAGATAC
>JAPYWX010000077.1 GCA_028276145.1 Spirochaetota bacterium | reverse complement strand
ACCCACAGTCGTGGCAATTCCCTTATCAAAAGGACCTATATAAAACTTGGCATACTTATCGGTAAGGGAAGATTTCTCACATATTACACTCTGCGGGAAAGTAAAAAAGCTCAAAATTTTGCTCACATTCATAATCTAACCCCTTCACTACCTTGAATAATACTCAATTATATATAGCATATTTATAGGAATATCCAACTTCAAATCTTCACCTTTAGGCAACCTGAGAACCTCTATAGTCTTAGCGTCCGTATCCACTTTCAACCACTGAGGCACTTTATCCTTCTTTGCTTTAGCATTTTCCAATAGTTCCTGATTATCCAAAACAAACTCTATTTTATCCCCTTCCTCAACAAGGTAAGAAGGAATATTCACATAGTGCCCGTTAACTTTCAAGTGCTTATGAGAAACAAGCATCCTAGCTTCTCTTCTTGACCTCGCAAAACCAGCTCTATACACAACATTATCTAACCTTCTTTCCAGTAATGATATAAGATTATCACCTATAACACCACCCTCACTTCTAGCAATCTCTAGAAACCTTCTCAATTGTCTTTCTGAAACAAAATATAACCTCTTTAGTTTCTGCTTCTCCCTAAACCTCAAACCATACTCTGAAAGAGAACTCTTTATTTTCTTTGGTAACTCTCCTGGTGGTCTTTTCCTCAAAACCAAAGGACACTTAGGAGAATAACACTTCTCACCCTTCAAATAAAGCTTAACTCCTTCTCTTCTACACAACCTACAAACAGGACCAAGATACTTTCCCATAGCTCCCCCCAACTAAACTCTCCTTTTTTTCTTAGGTCTACAACCATTGTGAGGTATAGGAGTCACATCTCTTATAGACCTAACCTTAACACCACTAGCAGCAATAGCTCTTATAGCAGTTTCTCTACCTGGCCCAGGACCTTTAACTCTTATATCCACTTCTTTAATTCCGTGATTCATAGCTTCCTTTATAGCTTTCTCAGCAGCAACCTGGGCAGCATAAGGAGTTCCCTTTTTAGTTCCCTTGAAACCACAAGAACCTCCGCTAGCCCAGCAAATAACATTACCATTCATGTCAGATACCGTAACAATAGTGTTGTTAAAAGTTGACTTTATATGAACAATACCTTCAGAAACCTCTTTTATCTTCTTTTTCTTAGCCATAATACCACCTTTGAATTAAAATTTTAAAACACTAGCATAAAATAATACAATTTACTTAGCTTCTATAAGCTCAATTTTAGCACCCATTGCTTCCAATTTTTCCTTAGCACTTTCCGAAAGTTTATGAACCTTTACATGAAGATTCTTAACTTTAAGTTCCCCGTTACCGAGTATCTTAACCGGTCTCTTACCACTAACCATCCCTTTTTTCTTAAGAGCCTCAACGTCTACAACATCACCTTCATTGAAAACATTCAACCTTTCTACATTAACAACATCATAGGCCACTTTATTGGGATTATTAAAGCCTCTCTTAGGCAACCTTCTATATATAGGAGTCTGACCACCTTCAAAGTAGATACTAACTTTGCTACTACCTCTAGCTCTCTGCCCCTTGGTACCTCTACCTGCAGTCTTACCTAATCCAGAACCAATACCTAATCCCTTCCTCTTAGGTTCTTTTTTCCACTTAGGTCTAACTAACTTTAGCATATTCCCTCCTTATTACTTTGTTTTACCAAACAATAGATCAAGAGAAATACTTCTTCTTTTAGCGACTTCTTCTGGTGTTTCTAATTGCTTCAAAGCCATTTCAGCAGTTCTCGCAACAAGAATAGGGTTAGTAGAACCTATTATCTTTGTTATAGCATCCGTGTATCCAGCTAACTCCAATATACTTCTCAAATTCGTTTCAGCTATGATACCACTACCAGGAGCAGCAGGCTTGAGAATAAGCTTACAAGATTTATATTCAATTTCAATTTCATGAGGAAGAGTTCTATGCTTTTTCTGGAATTTCACCTTAAACATATTCTTCTTAGCTTTAGATATAGCTTTTCTAACAGCATCTATCAACTCGTTAGCCCTAGCATAACCAATACCAACCATTGAATCCTCATCCCCAACAGCAACAAGAGCATTGAAGTGGAATCTCTTACCACCTTCAACAACTTTAGCAACTCTTCTAACCATCAAAACTTTTTCCTTAAGTTTTTTTTCCTCAGTCATAAAAACCTCCTAAATTAAAACTGAATCCCATTCTCGCGCATTGCGTCAGCAAAAGCCTTAACAACACCATGATACTTGTAAAAGTTTCTATCAAAAACTATCTTCGTTATTCCTTTCTTTATCAACTTCTCAGCCATCATTTTCCCTAAAATCTTTGCATCTTCGATAGTATCTCCTAATTTTTTTTCAAGTTCCCTAGATATAGATGAAACAGAAGCAATAGTAACCCCTCTAACATCATCTATAGCTTGAGCATATATATACTTATTTGATTTGTATATAGACACTCTAGGCCTATCAGGAAAACCAAAAATCTTCTTTCTGACCCTTTTCTTTCTTCTAATTTTAGATTCTACTTTCTTTTCTATCTTGCTAATCATACAACACCTCCTACTTAGTCTTCTTACCTTCCTTGAGTATTACAACTTCATCTTCATACCTTATACCCTTACCCTTGTAAGGCTCAGGCTCTCTCACTGCTCTTATATTAGCAGCAACTTGACCGACAAGATGTTTATCAAACCCTGAAACTGTAATCTTAACCTGCTCCTCAACATTAAACTTCACACCAGGTGGCGGAACAATTTCAACAGGATTAGAATAACCAACATTCAAAATAAGCTTATTACCTTCCATTCTAGCCCTATAACCAACACCAACAAGTACAAGCCTCTTCGTAAACCCTTGCGAAACACCTACGACCATATTGTTAATCAATGCTCTAGTAGTACCCCACATAGACCTTGCAAGCTTAGAATCATTTTTAGCGCTAACAACTATACCATTACCCTCTACCCTAACATCTATAAGAGGATGTATATCCATTGAAAGCTCTCCAAGCTTACCCTTAACAGTTATCTTCTTACCGTCCAATGTAACCGAAACACCTTCAGGAATTATAACAGGTTTCTTACCAACTCTAGACATAACTTCCCCCTTACCATACACTACAAACCAACATACCACCAACTTTTAACTTCTTAGCTTCCATGGTAGTCATAACACCCTTAGAAGTAGAAATTATAACTATACCCATATTATTTCTAAACGGCTTTATGTTTCTATAACCAATATAGAGTCTCCTACCCGGGTTACTTATAACCTTTATCTCTCTTATAACAGGCTTCTTCTGATAGTACTTGAGAGTAACCCTATACCTATAAGGATTCTCAGGATCATCTTGATAATCCTCAATATACCCGTACTTCTTCATAACGTCAAGAATATCACCAATAAATCTTGACTTCACCACTGAAACAAAGGGATGTCCTGCCTTAGAAGCATTTTTTATCCTATTCAAAGCATCACCTACAGGATTAGTAATGGCACCCATACAATAACCTCCACATTAGAAATTTATCTTTCTTACCCCAGGTAAGTAACCTCTGTGAGCGAATTCCCTAAAACACATTCTACACAAACCGTAATCCCTAATATAACCTCTCACTCTACCACAGTTCTTACACCTATTATATCTTCTAACTTTAAACTTTGGCTCTTTTTGCTGCTTAACTACTAAAGCTTTTCTAGCCATAACCAAATACCCCCCTACTCTTTAAAAGGAAAACCAAGATACTTAAGCAATTTATATGCCTCAGCATCAGTTTTCGCAGTTGTAACTATAGTTATATCCATACCATGAACCTGCTTTATCATATCGTATTTTATTGATGGAAATACAACCTGTTCCTTTATAGAAAATGAAAAGTTACCCCTACCATCAAACCCTTTAGTTGGAACTCCGTTAAAGTCCTTAGTTCTAGGTAAAGCGATGTATATAAGAGTATCAAGAAAGTTATACATAAGGGTTTTTCTAAGAGTAACCTTAGCACCTATAGCCATACCTTTCCTAATCTTGAAATTCGATATTGACTTCTTAGCATAAGTCTTTACTGCTCTCTGACCAGTAATGAGCGTAAGCTCATCAACTACAACATTCAGTGAATCAGGGTCATCAACAGCTTCACCCCAACCAACATTAACAATTATCTTTTCTATCCTAGGAACAGCCATCACAGACTTATATCCAAACTCCTCCATCAATTTCTTAACAACTTCCTTTTCGTAAAGTTCCTTAGTTTTAGGAATAAACGAAGTTATCTTAACTCCCTCTCCAACCTTAACAACACTCTCTCTTTCCTTCTTTTTAGCCATATTCATCCCCTCCTACCTTAAACCTTATCTATCAAATCGCCTGTTTTCTTGAAGTACCTAACCTTCTTACCATTAACAAACTTGACCCCTATTCTATCTCCTTTTCCTATCTTCTTGTTGTAAATCATTACGTTAGAAATATGAATAGGACCCTCTGTAGTAATAATTCCACCTTTCGGCATATTTTGATTAGGCCTAATAGCTTTCTTTACTAAGTTAGCACCCTTAACGTAAACCCTATCACCTTTTATCTCTAAAATCTCCCCTACAACTCCTTTACTTTTACCAGCTATAACTATAACAGTATCTCCCTTCTTTAACCTCGTCTTAACCTTCTCCATAATCTACCTCCATTAAACAACCTCAGGTGCAAGAGAAAGAATCTTTGTAAAATTCTTAGCTCTAAGTTCTCTAGCGACAGGACCAAAAACACGAGTACCCCTTGGAGAACCAAAGTTATCAATTATAACTGCGGCATTATCATCAAACCTTACATACGAACCGTCCGGTCTCCTTATCTCCTTCTTTGTCCTTACAACAACAGCCTTTACAACATCTCCCTTCTTAACAATACCGTCAGGCAAAGCCTTCTTCACACTAGCAACTATAACATCACCAACAGTAGCGTACTTTTTATTACCAGGCAAAACCTTTATACACATTATTTCTTTAGCACCTGTATTATCTGCTACATTAAGATAAGTAGTTAACTGAACCATATACTACCCCCTTATGGCTCAACATCTTCAACTTTATTAGCCCTTTCAATTATTTCAACTAATCTCCATCTCTTCAACTTACTAAGAGGCCTAGTAAATTTTATTTTTACTAAATCTCCTACTCTACTCTCGTTTTTCTCATCATGAACATAAAATTTCGTTCTCCTCTTTACAAATTTCTTGTAAAGAGGGTGCATTTTGTACTCTTCATAAACCACAACTCTCGTCTTATCCATCTTATCACTGACAACCCTGCCAATTCTATATATAACCCTTCCCATAACTTACCACCTAAAAAATGTAGGATAATTTTAACACAACAAACACCAAGTTTCAAATTAGTTTGACACCGTCTCAAAGAGACACCGTCTCTCTATACTCTGAGGTTAAATCTCTTTTTAAGAATTGAACCTGAGATGTATAACAACCTTCTTTGAGTGGGCAAACGGAACAAACAGGGCTCTTACTTTTACAAAAATTTTTACCTATCTCAACAAAAGCACCGTGTAAAGTTTTCATCTTCCCAACGTTTTTAACAAACTCCTCAATTAAACTCTTTACCACTTCATAATCCCTATTCTTATTAAATTCTGATGGCAGAAACCTATTAAGAATCCTGATAGTATAGTTATCAATAACGAATGAAGGCATATCAAAAGCATAAAGCAAAATACTATCCGCAGTCTCCTCACCTATCCCTTTTATACTAAGTAACTCTTTTCTAAATTCCCCTAAACTCAAATTCAAACACTTGTCAAATCCACCATACCTATTAACTATAAGCTCGCAAACATCTTTTATCGTTTTGGCTTTACTTCTAAAAAAACCTAAGGTTTTTATAATATTCTCAAACTCACCTAAATCACAAGAGGCTATCGCCTCTAAATTAATAGAACCAAAGTGTTTTTTAAGTTCTTTAAAAGCTTTTTCTACTCTGCTCCATGTTGTGTTTTGAGTTAGGATAGAGGTAATCACTATTTCTTCTTTAGTATCCTCGTAGGGCCACCAATCCCCAAGGTAAGAAAACTTTTCTAAGAGAATCCTAATGACGCTTCTCAATCTTTCTTTTGTTCTTGACATATATAGACTCATCCCTGACTATATCAGGAACATTCATAAGAAAGTTTACATATCTAGCCAAAACAAAAAGGTAATCAGAAAGCCTATTGAGATATTTTATTATTTCTTTGTCTATTTCGTATTGTTTTGACAATGCTACTACGCTTCTCTCTGCTCTCCTACATACACTTCTCGCAACATTGATAAAACCCTCAACTTTCGTAGCTCCAGGAAGTATAAATTTCCTTAACTTAGGTAATTTCTCTTCCATTCTATCAATTTCCTTTTCCAACTCCTCAACCCAACCCGATACCTCAGGAATCTCACCACCTATGACTAAAGTACCAGTATCAAACAACCTATTCTGATTCAACCTAATGAATGATATTAAGCCATCAATCTCATCTAGATTACAATCCTTAACTTCACTCAGCAAAGAGGCAATAACACCTAGCCACGAAGTCAGTTCATCAATATCACCGTAAACAACAATTTTTATATGGTCCTTACTTACCTTACCTGCTCCAAGAGTATAAGTATCTCCGTTATCACCAATTTTTGTATATATTTTCATTTCGTTACTCAGCAAATTGCTTTGCTACCTTTTCCCTTACTGAATGCTTATAGTACTTATCAATAACATCTCTCGGTATACCAGTAAGTTCTTCGACAGGGAACATTGAGAGTAGCTCCCATCCTATTTCAAGGCTCTCTTCTATAGTTCTCCTTTCAGTGAACTTCTGTGCAACAAGCCTCGTTTCAAAGAGTTCACCAAACCTCAATATTAGCTTCTCTTTAGGTCCTAATTCTTCTTCACCAACAATAGCAGCAATATTTCTAACTTCTTTCACTCTTGCATAGAGAGCGTACAACTGGTTAGAAACCCTAGCGTGGTCTTCTCTAGTTTTACCCTCACCTATACCCTCTTTCATCAACCTAGAGAGAGAAGGCAAAACATCAATAGGTGGGTATATGCCTCTGTTGTGTAATTCTCTTGACAACACAATCTGCCCTTCTGTTATATAA
>JAPYWX010000053.1 GCA_028276145.1 Spirochaetota bacterium | reverse complement strand
GTTTATGTAGTTGCATTCAATGATGCAAACAATGACAACATACTATTACTCGAGCAGGGAGTATCCAAAACCATAACCAACATTTATGATGAGCCATCAACAAACACCGTTAACTTTAATGTCCAATCATACACAGTATACATAAACTCAACAGGTGTAAGCGGATTCAATAAAATAATGACATTCCAAGATGTGTTTGCACTCTATCTAGGAATAACCAATGTTAGCACAACTCCATTCACAAAAACATACTATAAAGATTCAAGCGAAACTACTTTCTTTGTATATTGGCTATTCAAAGATGATAATGGTAACGGCGTATTAGATAATGGTAGCTTTTCACCAAAGGCGGAAGATACATACATAAGTATGTTTATAACTATATCAAACCAAACAAAAATAACAAACGATTTTACATTTGCCACACTCAGCGTAGGTATAACAATAACAAACACCAACTACTACGGATTCACAAAACCTAGAATACAAAATGATCTCGGACTCGTATTCTTAGGGCACCAAATATTCGATGTCACAAGTACAAACTTTACAATAAACGCATACTATATAAGTCATGGTGAATTAAAAGATGATTCAACTAATATCACGTTAAATAACAATCCATTCAACCTAACACTATTTGACGATATCAATGATAACCTAATAGTAGAGGGTTTTGAAATACTAACGAATTCTGCAATAGACCCATCATTAGGAGCAACGAATATAACTTTCTAATTTCTTAATAGGTGAGGCACTTTGCCTCACCTAATCTAATTAAAAAGACAAAAGTTCTCTTACTGTCATCTTCTTTATTACCGTTAGCGGGTAAATTGTAGATAAAACTGATATACCAACACCTAGTAAGAAACTGAAAAGCACATCAGTAAACTTCAGAGCAGGTTTCAAGACCAAAGATATACCAAATTCACTGACATAACTCTCATATTCAGCCGGCAAAGGCACACCATAAATTGAAAGTATATACAAAACAACTCCGCCCAATACAACCCCAACAAGCGAAGCCAAAATCCCCTGTAGCCCAAACTCAAATATAAACATCCCAAAAACTTCACTCCTCTTCATCCCTATAGCTCTCAAAGTCCCTACATCCCTTATTCTATCAAATATACTGAGAAGTACAGAATTCATTATCCCTACAACTGCTATACTACCTATAATCAAATACAAAACAAGATTAAAAACCCATGTCAAATCAAGAGTCATAGCAATTATCCCTAGTATCTCTTTCCAGTCAAAGAACTCTAAATTGTACTTTTTAAGTACTTCACCTACAGCATCACTGAATTTTTTCGTCTCATGATGAGAAGGAAGGTAAACAAGTATTTCAGTAGCCCCACCTTCAAGTCCTAAAAGGTTCTGAGCACTTGCCAAATCAACTATACCTTCATTCTTAGGAGATTTGTATATCCCTTTAACCTCAACCTCAACGGCATTAAAAGAACCATAAACATCAGTTGTCAAAATTATTACCCTATTACCAACCTTAACACCCAAAGATTTAGCCATCTTTGAAGAAATAACTACTCCCCTTTCACCAGCATTAGGCAAATCACCCTCAATCATTTTATCTTTTATTAGTTTGTACTTATCAACAAGTGAACCATCAATGTAAATAGGTGAGCCTGTCAATAAACCATTAACAGTTTTTGATGAATATGTGAATGTGGTAGGAACATTAATTTCCGGCACCAAAACACAAGAAGGATAAAGAGATTTTATCTCTCTAACCACAGACTGATAACCCCTTATACTCAGCTCTAGAGGGAAAATCTCTTTTTTTTCGTAGAAACCTTTGTAGTAAATCTTGCCGTGAGATAACTCATAAAAAGAATTTCTCATCATATCATCAAACATACCACTTATAAACCCAGAGTAAACGAGCACAAGGAAAGTTATAACAAATATTATTAACATTACTAACATTGTCCTTCTTTTGTACTTAAGCATATTTCTAAAAGCCACCTTCAAAAACAACGAAAAACTCTCCATACACTCCCCCTAAAAGTAGCCAACAAACCTTAAGCTATAAAAGTTTTTGTAAATAGCCTCCGATATCTCACTCCTCTTATCACTAGCAAAATTGAGTGAAACCTCAAAAGAGACATCAAAATTATCAGAAATTGAATAAGAAACCACCGGATACAAAAGCACACCTAGCCTATCCAAATTACACAAAGCACTCAAACTAACCCCCAAATTCTCAATAACCTCCCAAGAAACACCTACAAAAACATTGTTTTTTGATAAATTACCCGGTGTAAACCTGTCATAAAACTTACTCAAAACAAACACATTCGTTTTCAAAGTATCAAATAGCCTATCAACTTCTTCATTGCTAAAGCCAAAATTATTGTAGTAGTACTCAAAAACCAAAAAGCTCTTTTCTGAAATCCTTCTATTGAAAGTAACTAACGACTGAATAAAGAAATCAGAATAATTGGTAATTTGGCCACCCTGATTTATGAAAAATACTTCATTTTTCCTAGAGGCTGAAGCCTCTACGCCAACTATACTACCTAATACATCAACTGAACAAAAAACACCGAAAGCAACATCTTCCCTATCGTTAGTAAGTCTCTGATAACCTGCTGTAAAACCAAACTCAAAAGGATTAATAAACACATAAGAATAAGCACCAACCTTTGAATAAGACAAATCAATCTTAGAATTAGCCTCCCAGACTGGAGGAAGCAAAAAGGTAGAGATGTTAAAAGGAACATCAGTAAACTTTGAGAAATCAAAGTTTACTTTAATGGCATCTACGCCAATTCTGTATTTATCCATTGAAAACAAATCCTTCGGTAAATCAAAACTATTTGCAGGATTCCACAGGTATCCAACACCAAACCCCAAAACCTGCCTACCCACCTTAAAGGAAACCAAATCAAAGACACTGAAGTTAAGATAAAACTCATCAAAATAAAAAGAATTCGTAAGAGATACATAATCAACAAAAGCTCTACCAACGACAGAAAAATTATCACCCTTCGCCGAAAGCTTAAGAGTAGAGTAAAAAGAATAATTAGGATACGATGTGAAAATATTCGTCAATACAGAATTATCATTTCTTTCAACATAAGAAAAAGTACTATCAACGAAACCGCTAAAATCAACACCGAAGCCTAAAGCAGGAAGTATTAAAATTATTGCTAAAAGTATCCTTTTCATACTCTACTCTTCCCTAACGATTCTGCCATCCTCAAGGTATATTTTTCTTTCAACATACTGTAGTACTCTAGGGTCATGTGTAGCAACTATCACAGTAGTTGATATCTCTTCATTTAGAGTTTTTATTATCTCCATTATTTTTTTACCTGTCTCACCGTCAAGGTTTGCCGTAGGTTCGTCCGCCAAAACTATTGAAGGGTTAATAACAAGTGCTCTAGCTATAGCTACTCTCTGTCTTTGTCCTCCCGAAAGTTCATCTGGCTTATGGTCTTTAAACTCAAGAAGTCCTACTTTATCGAGCATTTCAATAACTCTTCTGTGTCTCTCCTCTTTAGGTACACCTAGAGAAATAAGAGGCATCTCAACATTTTCGTATGCTGTCAAAACGGGAATTAAATTGAATGTCTGGAATATAAAACCAATCTTATGTCTTCTTATCAAGGTAAGTTTATCATCGTCCATAGTACTGGTATTCTCACCATCAATTATTACTTCGCCTTTTGTTGGCACATCAATACAGCCAATAAGGTTTAGAAGTGTTGTTTTACCTGAACCAGAAGGACCAATTATACTTATTATCTCTGATTTTGACACCTCTAACGACACACCTCTCAAAGCCTCTACTTTCGTTTTACCTAAAATGTACTCTTTATAAACATCCTTCAAAACAATACTACTCATACCCCCTCCTAATTACTTAGTTAAGTTTTCAAGTGAAAAAATTCTTGATGGTACCTTTCTTGAGTCTAGTTTATTGAAAACTATCTTTGTAAAATTACCTTCGGTGAGAACATCTCTCATCTCGTAAACCGTAGGTCTCAGTTTACCCCCGATTTCCTTTACATCCGAGAAAACCATGTACTTAATGAGTTTACCAGACAAAGTGTAAAATTCCATTCTAGTAGGTAAAAAGGTAGATTTATCAACAGCTAAAATAACTCTCGGATACGGCACAGACGCTGTATTCGCTTTTAGCTCTAAAACATAGCTAGAAGTATCATTTGATATGACTTCAACTTCATAATCATCGCTCATTTTGTAGTCAAGTAATTCTTTGTTTTCTATTGATGTACCCATGAAGTTATCTTTTGCAGAAAGTCTGACAGGTCTAGAAACCCCCGGTACATACATCCACATACTGTCTTTTATTAGTAATATCTTCTTCCCTTTCTCTCTAGGTGGAGATTTAAATTCCATTAGTGTGCCACTATTCAAATCAAAAAGCACATCAACAACAAAAGACCTATTAAATTTGTTATCCTTGTAGTCCAATATCTCCATTTCAATATACCCACTATCAAAATTTAAGTTCTTTTCTACTCTATTCAGAATCTCCTTACCTGAAAGAGTTTGAGAAAACCCTAAAGAATCCAAGAAAGCTAAATTTAGTACTGAAAACACAAGTATTGAAAATGTTAAAAAAAGAGTCATTAGACTCCTCATAATTTCACCCCCTAACTCTTAGTGCTTCTGTGATTATCATTTTTGAGGCTATGAGAGAAGGAAAGACACCACCTACATAAGTACCAAAAACACCTATTATGAAGCTAATAATGAAATCATAAATTCTAGGGTCAGATGCTATTTTCATAACCGAAAGTTCAGCCATGACCTTGCCATAAGCCTCAAATGAAATCGGGAAGAAATACAAAATTAGAGACAAGAAGCCACCAAGAAAAACACCTATTAAAGAACCAATGACACCTATGTTTATTGATTCAAACAAAAACAATTTAAAAACCTCACCTTTGCTCCAACCTATAGCCCTTAGCGTACCTATTTCTCTAGTTCTTTCGTAGACACTTACATACATTGTGCTCATTATCGTAGATAATGCTATAAGAAGTATTATACCAAAAATTATGGTATACATTACAGCGTCCCCTTCGGTACCTTCTTTGAATACCTTTATTACTTCCGTCTCTTCCCAGTCCTCAACCTTGAACTCTTTAAGTTTCTCTTTAAGGGTCTTTGAAACATCTTTACTAAAAGATGTTTTCTTTAATTTAACAATTATTTCGTTAACACCTTCGGTGTTAAATAAACTTTTAGCATCATCAAGGTGTAAGAAAACTGTAAGTTTATCAAACTCAGTGTATTTAGTTTTAGAGATGCCTATTATAGGTAAAATGACAAGGTTAGGCTGTCCATCAACAGTCGTTGAATAGACATACGCTAGGTCTCCGACTTTGAAATCAAACAATTTAGCCAAGTTTTCACCTATGACTATACCTTCACCGGGCACATCAATAAATTTTCCTTGAACTATTGAATTAGGTACGGGACTAAAGTTTTTTTCTAATTGTGGCAAAACACCAACAACCATGACAGGGAATTTTTCTTTACCATTGCTTATGAAACCAAAGTTTTTGAGTTTCACCGAAATAGCACTTAATTTATTACCTGAAGCATTGCTAACTTCTGACAGTATGGGTTGATAATCCTTGATAATATCATCGTTTTTTAATGAAAAATCAATGTTATCACTACCTAGAGTTGGGCTTTGGAAACTTTTAGAATGTATCTGAATATGTCCTACTGAAAGGTTTATCACAGCCTCAAACAAATTAGTTTGGTAAGTGCCTCTGTAGTAGCCGAGGAAAAAAGTTATCATCATTACTGATATGGCTATACCGATGATGTTGATGATCGTTCTTCTTTTGTGTCTCCAAAGGTTTTTGAATGAAACAAGAAAAATAAACAAATCCTTTTGATTCATGGATTTATTTTGTCAGGATGAAAAAAAATTTTCAAATTCTTACGCTTTGTGATTGTGTAAAAAATCCACAGGCTTGGCCTGTCAGGTTATACCTGCTTCTTCTTTTAATTAAGAAAGTGCTTTAAGCACTCCCACCCACCCACCCTATCTTATGAAGAGAGGTTTCACCCTTCTTCACTTCCTAGAATATTTGAATAAAGAAATACTATTAAGTACCCCACCCATCTTATCGTTGGAAAGCGAAGCTTTCCAACACCTTTTAGTTGTTGAAGAGAGACTTCACACCTTCACTCTTTGGTAAGCATAATGAAAAAGTGCTTTAAGCACAAGTGCTATAAGCACCAAGTGCTACGAAGCGTCTTTAAGTATTTATGAGTAAAGCAATTAATGGACTCTACAAAAGGGAAAATACAATTTAGGTTTCTGAACATTTAAAGATTATTTAAAAATACTCTACCAAGGGGCTACCGCCCCTTGAAATTTAATGAAAACAAAAATTTAAGAATGGAATCAAACTTAATGAAGCAAATTAAGGGTAAATATCCTCTGATGTATTACCGCTAACATTACCGAAGTATGAGTTAGTATACGAACCAACCCTATACACACCACCACCGCCATAAGTAGTACCAGCGGTATTATTTGTTATCCAGCCTGTGTTGGTGAAGTAGTCTGAATCTTGTAAATACACCCCTCCTCCATAAGTAGAAGCATAATTACCATACACACTACCACTTATTGTGGTATAGGTAGAAAATCCTAAAAACAACCCTCCTCCATATTGATTAGCACTATTATTATGTACATTACCACTTATTGTATTGTATGACGAATTTTGTAAATTTATTCCCCCTCCCCAAGTAGATTTGTTATTTAGTATATCACAACTTATTGTACTATTTGTCAAACTTCTTAAGAATAACCCTCCTCCATTAATAGCAAAGTTATCACTAACAATAACATTACTTTCTATAACCAAATAGCTAACATTTTCTACATATATCCCTCCTCCTCTGTCATTGGGAATAATGTTGTCTTTTGCTGCTCCTCTCATTATTTGAATATTTCTGAGAACAACATTCGTTACACCTGAAATCTCTATGATATGATACAAACTATTATTCCCATCCAATACACTATTACCTACTACACTACTGAAACTACTATCCCATCCACCACTTATAGTTATATTAGGTCTTATTATCACAAATCCCGCATTAGGAACATTCGGGCTACTTAATCCATCTCCCTTACTATAAACTCCAACCTCCACTCTAACCTCTACTCTCTTATTACCTTCAATACCACTTGCAATATCCATAGCCCTAGGTAGACTCCTAACAGGAGTAGACACAGATAAACCATCATTAGCATCGTTACCATTTTTTGACACATATATGTAAACTATACCGTATTTATCCTGTAACTCCTCATACACCCCTGCCAAGAAAAATATCTGACACGATGACAACAAAACAACAAAAGCCAAAACCAAAAACACCCAAAACTTCATACCTCACCCCCTAAAACCTCATTCCTAATACTACATGAGGACCAAAAACAAAACTACTCTTACTAATCCTATACCCAACACTACCCCCTACATCCAAATAAAACTTCCACAATTCCAAACCTACACCTACATACGAACTAATAACTCCCAAAAAACTAAACTCCGGAACAAACACAAAACTAGTCCCTACCCCCAAAAATCCATCTAAACCTATATCCCTACTAAACCTAAAAACATTATACCTACCCTCTCCAAACACATTACCTACAATAACATCACTACCTACATTAGCAAAACTCGCACCTAATCCCAACCCCAGCCTAAAAACCTCACTCAAATACACTTCTCCTCCCACATTCAACGTCCCCTTACTACCACTACCTACACTAAAACCTAAAACCCTAAAATTCAACCTGTCATACGGATATATACCCTTCGCATCACCATCACCTATATAAAAAACTCTCATCATAAACCTTCTTACCCCCTCTATAAATAACAAAACTATAATTCGTATTACCCAAAACCTCAACTCTAAACGGCAAACTCACCACCTTATCACCCAACTTATATTCATAACTATTCCAAGCATCCTTCCACCTCAAACCATTTATCACTACTTTAGATTTAGGCACATACGACAAATTAATCACCTCATCAACACCCAATGTAATATTTGTTCTATACATAACCTTATACCCTTTATCACCCCTCATCTCTATAGCCAAACTATATGGCACCTCACTAAACAACTTTATTTCCTTCGTCATACTATTCGTCAACTCCAATACCTCATTATTATCCACCATAACCCTATACACCTTACCATTCAACCCCTCAAAAACAATCCTTACCGTACCAAATCCCTTTATATTCATACTCTTTAAGTTACTACCAACCCTTAAAACTATATCATCTATCATCCTAAAAATATCATCCACATCCTCATAATTACACTTCGTACTGAAACTCAATATCTCCCTCTTATCAGCACTATAAACCCTCACTAAATATTCCGCAACTCCTTTATCCTTCTTATACTCAACCCACATGTACATATCGTAACCTTGATTATTGCTTATCGCTTCGTCTAAATCCCCCAAAGTATAATTCACATTAGTATACCTATAGTCAACATTATACCCTGTCAAAAATCCCAAAAGCCCACCTACACTATAACTAATTCCTATCGACAGTCCTTCATCTTTGTAAACATACTTCCCACCCTCCACCTCAACAAAAGGTAACACCTTCAAACTAACCCCATAACCAACAGAAACAAAAAATATAAAACATAAAATGAAAAATATCCTGCCCATAATTACCTCCATTGTGATAAAAATTTCATACATAATTTAAAATAAATTCCAAAAAACCAAAAGTATTTCAAATACCCAAACCACACAAGTTAATATTGAAGATTCTTATTATACCTTAGTAAAACCTTTTAAGAGCACAAAGATACGTGGCATCTCATTGCTTAACAGTACTTTTTCAATACAGGTTAAACCTATAGGTTAAACCTATTGAATTTTTCAACACAATCTTTTCAACTTGATTTAAAAACCAAGTTTATATAA
>JAPYWX010000139.1 GCA_028276145.1 Spirochaetota bacterium | reverse complement strand
AAAAGGTGGAAATTAAGTTAGGCGATAAAGTCATTCACAAAGAGTACGAAATAGATATAGTCGTAAAAGATGGCAAAGAACTCTTATAACAAACTAAAAGTAATTTCTAAAATTGTAAATTTTTAAAATGTAAAAAAAATGGAATAAAAAGGTGGAAATTAAGTTAGGCGATAAAGTCATTCACAAAGAGTACGAAATAGATATAGTCGTAAAAGATGGCAAAGAACTCTTATAACAAACTAAAAGTAATTTCTAAAATTGTAAATTTTTAAACTGTAAAGCATTAGTAACGGCTTGGCCGTTATGACAATTGTTAAAAAACACATAAAGTTTATCAAACTTATCGCGCGAAGACTTTATCTTATCCACCCACTCAAGTAGTTCACCCTCTGAATACAAATAATCGTACCTTAGTTTCTCTCCCTTGTACCACTTCGTTGCATCCCTACTATGAAACCTAATATATCCTATTCGGTTTGTAACAAAAAACTCTCTCGGCATAAGCCCCCTTATATCAGGCTCATCAACACTAACGAAGGTTATCCCTTCCTCTTCAAAGACCCTAAAAACTTCATCTCTGACCCAAGTATTGTTTCTAAATTCAATAGCAAGGACATAGTCCTTGAAAAAGTTTTTTAACTTAACTATATAATCTAAATTACTTTCAGAATAAGCAAAACTCTGAGGAAATTGACCAAGCAAAACATTAACACTACCAAAACTCCGCATACTATCAACAGCATTCAAAAATTCGTAAGACTCTTTAGGCAACTCAGTATAAGGAGGCAATAAACTTTCGGAATAGACTTGATGAGTAAATGAACTATGTAACTTTACAGTAAACTCAAAACCAAAAGGCACATTCTTGGCTATACTTCTAAGGGCATACTTATTAGGCAGACTATAGTAAGTAAAGTTAATCTCAACAACATTAAAGTATTGCGAGTAGTAAAGAATGAATTCATTCTTTTTTAGATGAGAAGGGTAAAAATTACCCACCCAATCGTCATAACTCCATCCTGATGTGCCAATTAAAATTTTTTTATCCATACACCCCAATAAAAATTCCTGCCCTCACTGAGCCACTTTTCATAGTATAATGTAGGTACAAACAACTTTCTAAACTCAAAAAGCCACTCATTACTAAAATCCCAATTACCCAAAACCCTTGTAAACAGTTCATTGACTTCACTAAAAATATACTCAACATCAGTAACAAGGTTAAATGTAGCACCAACCTTTGAGATTCTATCAACCATTATAGCGCTTGATATTTCAAAAAGCCTATTTCTCCAAGTAGAAGATTTTGGCCAGGGGTCAGGAAACAACATAAATGTTTTTGAAACAACCGAAGAAGGAAAAAAAAGAGGTATAATCTCCTTAGCATCGCCAGAAAACACAAATGTGTTTTCTAGCCCTTCCCTTGAAATTTTTTTATAGCACTTCTTTGCTCTTTTGATATCAAGTTCTATACCTATCACATTTTTATCTTTAAAAGTCCTCCCTAAATGAACGAGAAACACTCCATTCCCACTACCTAATTCTAAAATCACCTCTCTGCTAAAAAGATTATCTAACTCAAAATTCTGAAAAGAGGTGTACACATCTGAGGTATATACCTCTTTCTTCATAGTAGCAAACGCCCCCTTTTCATACATTTACTTTAACCTCCTCTACTGAATAATCACCAACCTTTAGGACCTCAAAAGTAACTCCCATAAATTCAATTTTATCGCCAACTTTTGGCATAGATTTATTAAGTTCCAATATGAGACCATTCAGTGTAGAAATCTTTGAAACACAAGGTAACTTCTCAACAACATTTTCGTAAAGCATTCCCAAAATATTGAAAAGATACCTCAAGCTAGTATTACCATTCAAAATAAAACTTCTCCTACCATATCCCTTAGCCTTGTCAATGAGTATAATGTCCAATATATTGGTTGCGAATATTTCCATATCAAAAACACCGATAGGCACCCCTGTGTCATCAACAACAACACCCAACTCATCAAGTGCTAAAGATGATTTACCATCAATCAGCTCTCTAACAGGAAGATTTTCATAAAAAACTCTTTCTATTTTCCTAGAAACCTCACCAAGTTTCTTGTTTTTAGGTAAATAAATCAAATCTCTAATATCGGTATACTTCACCACCTTAAATCCATCAGAAACCAATATTTTCGAATACTTGGAATCTCTAATGTATTCAACAACTTCACCGATACTCATATCCTTAAATAGAACAGGTACCTCACTTATAGGTATCATCAATTCTTTTACTGTGTAATCCTCTATGTTAAGCATAGCTGTAAGGAATTCATAAGCTTCCCTATCTTCTTCTTCATCTAACTCACCCTGAATAACTGATATAACATGAGTAAAAGACTGGTTAGAGTTAGACGAAGGCAAAAGATTATTTAGTAAAGATAGAGGATAGAGTAACCAAGAAATTGTCAAAATTACATTTTCCTTGTAATGTCTAAAAACTAGCTTAGGAATAAGTTCAGAAAACACAAACAAGAAAGGTGTGATAAAAAGTATAGACAAAACAGCAGCTAACCACTCAGGTAAATCAAACCTCAAGAAAGCAAAGTAAGTTGAAATAGAAAATCCTACATTGCTCAAAGTGTTAAGAAAAAGAAGGAAGAATATCAAAACCCTCTTGCCAAGAATGATACTTTCAACTTTCCTCAACTTCTTAGATGGCAAGTCTAATTTGGAAATATCATAAATGTTCAATGCTATAATAGCCGCTTCTATACCTGAAGCGAAAGCACTAATTATAGCAAAAACCAAAGACAAAAATATAAGTTCCATACTACTCAATAGTTGCCTCTATCTCTTCAAGTTCTAACGGATAAATATCAGGAGTTGTTCTCAAACCTCTACCTTTTACTTTCGCCGAAGGCGAAACTATAGTTGTACTATCCGTTTTGTCGTTGTATATGATCCTTCTATTCCCATCCCAAACAAGCCTAGTAGAAAATATTGTTGTCTCAGCATCACTCTTTTTCATAACAACATTACTTACAACCTCAGCCATATTCTTATCCTTATACAAAATACCGAAATCCCCCTTTAGTGAAGAAGTAACCTTACCCTTAGGGTTATAAAACTTTATATCTATATCTTTGAGCTTAATATTGCCGTCTTTGTAAATTATTGCCTCACCAGAAAAAAGTTCATACAACTTTTTAGTAGTTTTAGTGTCAATACCTAAATACTTAAACTCCTTGGAAACCAACAAAATTTCGTTTGTCTTGAAATTCTTGAAATCAACAGTTATTACTGGTGGCTCAACATCATAATAACAACCACCAAAAAACATAACAACTCCAAAAACCAAAACAGTCCAAAAGTATGATAAACCTTTCATTTCTTTAATTTTAACATATCAAAAAAACAATTATCCAAAAAAGAACCTAAGGCTCTTTTACTTATGGCTAAACTTTCAATAAGTTTCAAAAACAACGATAAAGTATTTATCATATAAAGATATGAGTAGGTCTTCCGAAAATAGTTTCATGAATTACACGAAAGTCTACAAAGAGACGCAAATAGAAACGGCAAGTCCCGTAAAACTAATAGTCATTCTTTACGAAATAATAATTAACTCTATTGAGCAAGCCAAAAGCTACATGGCAGAAAAAAAATATGACCTTGTCAACAAAGAGCTATCGAGAGCACAAGACGGGATAATTGAGCTTATAGCAGCTCTTGACTTTGAGAGAGGTGGAGACATTGCTAAGAACCTCTATTCTATCTACCTTTTCTGTAGTAGAAGGCTATTCGAAGGGAACATAGAAAAGAACCCGCAAATGCTAGACGAAGTTAAAAATATACTATCCAACCTTAAAGAAGCATGGGAAAAAATATCTACAATGGTTTCAGAAGAAACCACAATTCAAAGCCAAAGCACAAAAGAACCCACAAAAAGCATAGACATAGAAGGTTAGTAAGTCCTCAAAACCCTAAAACCTTTTCCTATGTATACTCCGTTCCTTATAGCATTGGATATGAATCTCTTAGCTTTCTTTATGGCATTAATAGTACTCTCGCCTTTAGTAAGATAAGCTGTTATTGAAGCGGAGAAACAGCACCCGGTACCATGAACATCACCCTTGAAAAATTTCTTTTCCTTTAGTATTACAAACTCACTTCCATCGTACACTACATCAACAGCATAGTCACCTTCTAAATGCCCTCCCTTAACAATAACTACTCTAGCCCCCATCCTATTTATTTCCACAGCTGCCTTTTTCATATCATCCAAGCTCTTTATTTCCATACCCGTTAAGAGTT
>JAPYWX010000004.1 GCA_028276145.1 Spirochaetota bacterium | reverse complement strand
GAATATTTGGCGTTACAATAAACGCAATAGGTATCAAATTCTTAATCATCACTTCAACGGCATCATCTTTAAGGAGTGGAGCACCATGCTTTGACCTCATCACCGGGTCAACTATAACACCTTTAAGGTTCCTTGAAAGCTCTATATTTAACCTATCTGATACAACCTTTACTATGTCACTAGAAGATAACATCCCCGTCTTGGTAAAAACAATGTTCAAATCACTAAAAACAGACTCTAACTGTTTTTCAACAAATTCAGGCGTACAATCATAGATACCTTGTACACCCAAAGTATTCTGAGCAGTCAAAGAAGTTATTACAGAAGCACCGAAAACCCCTATAGCATTAAATGTTTTCAAATCAATCTGAATACCTGCACCACCACCACTATCCGAACCTGCAATCGTCAAAGCAACTCTCTCTAAACTCATAAAGGAATTGTAACCAAAATATAACATGGGTATCAATATAAGCCGATTGTGTTTAAAAATTCACAGGCTTAGCCTGTGAATATAAGATTATTTTTAATAGTTTTATCACCTAATTAGAAAAGTGCTATTAAGCACAAAGGTGCTATAAAGTGCTTTAAGCACTTAATTTGAAAAGTTTTTGATTTTGGCAGAAACATGTATATATTATTATTTAGGAGGTAAGAGAAGCAATGAACAAGAACTTTCTTATAGTAGTTTTCCTAATAGCTCTAACTTTTAGCCTCTCTGGTTGCTTCAATATATTCTCTCCTCTATTTGTAGACCCGTCAGCTAGTGACCTTTCAAATGAATACGATGTTTCATACTTGGTAGAAATTGGAGAATACTACGCTGATATGGGAGATTACATAAACGCTAAGAGGTTCTTTGAGAGAGCACTACAAATAAACCCAACAAACTCAAGAGCACTAATAGGCATGGCAAATTGTGAATTCTTCTCAATAATCCCTAGAACGAACTTCATAGACTTTTTCAGCAAAATAACCTCTAATACTAACACTTCCAATTACTTAGACTTCATAAATGTATTTATAGAAGATAACAAATATTACAGTTCCTCAAGAGTAATAAGAAACAATCTATATATAATATTATCGGGACAGTCAGATAACCCGAATTTGTCAAATGACATAAACGTAAACCTTAACTTCAGCTTGTTCAACAAAATATTCTCTATTTTCTACGCTCTCGATTCAGACAAGAATAGCATTGTAAACACGAACGACGTAGTATACAAATTCCTAATTGACATGACTAACTCTTCAGATACTAATTTCATAATCCCAAACAATTTCCTATTCTTTGGTCATGAAATAACCAAAGCAATAAACGAATTCTTTTCTCTTGGCTTACAATCCAAAAAATCGCTACTCTACATATCAAATAGGCTAAGCTCCTCAGAAAACTCCCTAGAGGTACAACTATACAAGGCATTCGACGAAGTAGATACACAAATAAGCAACATTTACACGAATTATATAGAGAAATACACATTCTATTTAGATATGTACAACAGAATCATAGAATTATTAAACAAAAATGGAATATCAAATGTAAATAGCATTTTTGAGCTAACAAACGCTTTAAGAATAACAAACTACGCCACATTTGACTACAAAGACATAACAAACATTCTTTCAACAGATGATTCAGCAGCATGGGACATACTAACAAACTACCTTGATATAAACAAACTAACCAATGGGTAAATTTATGAAAAGGATAATCGTTATATTAACAATAGTTTTGTTATCGGCAAATGCATTTGGTGAAGTTGAATCTTTCCTAATGTCTCCCAAGCAAATGGCGTTAGGTGGAACAACTTTATTACATCCTTTTGAAAACATAGCTTTCCTAAAAAATCCTGCAATCGTATCGTACACAAAGCAACCCAATTTTTACATAGCGAAACTATCGTTCCTATCAGGTGCGAACATTGGATACCTAGACAAAGCATTAAATCTTTCATCATATCAACTTTCATCACTATGGGCAGGATTTGACTACAGCACACTACTAATTAATGCAATGAATGACCCATATGGCATTGCTCTGAACTCTGACCCTGAGGTAGGATTGTTTGGACCTCTGTGCCTTGGATATGTAGGGAATGGTATAGGTATAATGTTATACGACAATTCGTTCTCTTCAATTGATGTAAAACAAATGCCTGGTTTACCTTACTTAGTGCTAAAATCATTCTCAGAAATAGGTGTAACTTTCGGTGTAAGCACATATTTTAGTATATCAAAGTTCTACACATTACACACAGGAATCAGTTTCTCTTACTACAAAAGGTACAAAGTACCTTTTGACAATGGAGCATCAATCTCTGAATTAATGAACTACTATGAAAAGACAAAAAGCAACATATACGAATACGATGTATCCGATAGCTTTTCAGGTAATCTAGGTGTAATACTGGATGACGGGAAGAACCTAAAGTATGCACTAACATTAGAAAACTTCTTTGGCAGGACTTTTAATTGGTCTAAAATCAGATTCACAGAAGGTAAAGAGGAAACTCTAGAGTACAGCTACTACCAAACATATATACCACCATCACTAAATTTAGGTGTGATATACCACCTCCCTAAGATACCATATATACCCTCATTCCTATTGTCAGACTTCATGGTAGAACTAGACCTGAAAGACATAATAAATAAAGAATTTTGGTACAAAAAAATCTCCATAGGCTCAGAAATATCAGTGCTAAAGATAATAAAGCTAAGAGGGGGGATAAATCAGGGCTACCCAACCTTCGGATTAGGGATTGATGCATATTACCTAACCATAGACTTAGCAGTATACCAATACGAAAAGGGGATTTTACCTGGACAACAAGGGTCACAAAGCATATCATTATCAGTTGAGATAAAAATATAAATACCAGGGAGGCGGAGCCTCCCTGTATAGAAGAGTTACCAAATTTCTAGCTTCAAACCAAGGCACCACAAAATCATGGCGGCTTAGAAGATTCATTGCTTCTCTCGGGTAAGTTAACGTTATAAAGCTCTGACCCTAGATGCTCACAAATTGCTCTAGCTATCTGGTGAGCTACGTAATCAATGTAACTTGGATCCCTTATTTTACGCCTAAGCTCCTCTATTTCCTCCTCTGAAAGTGAGGACCTTAGGCGGTTCTTAGATTGTCGAACCCTAACCTTGGACATCCTTGTCCCTCCTATATATTTTCTGGGAACATCCTTGTTCCCTTTTTTTCTAAAGTAGGTAATCAGGAAGGTAAAAAATGCCTTCCCTACCCACAACGACTACATCATAACGACTATCAAAAGCACTCCCTAAATCTACAAAAAAATCTTCGGAAACTGCTAGAATTTTGTTAATTTTTACCCTATCTATCCGTTCCTCAGGCTCAACTATAGAAGTATAAGAAGACTTAACTTCAACAAACCTGATAACACCACTACCAAAAACAACAATGTCTATCTCGCCGTTCACTGACCTATAATTCGTGAGAACTATCCCAAAACCTAGGGAAGACAAATGTTTAGCACTTTTTATTTCTGCTTCTTTACCTTTGTCATACTTTCCAAAAAACACCTTGTTTACCAAGTACTTAAGCAAAGCAGGTGAAAATTTAAGCCAATTTATAGCGTTCCTTTCAAAGCCAAACTTATCAACCAATATCCAAGAAAAATTGAAGCCCTCAAGCTCTTTTTCTAGTTTTGAGAACAAATCACTATAAGGAACCTGATAAACCTTGAGAAACTTAGAAAGAAAAGATTGAGACTTTTCTAAAACCTTAAGCACTTGACTGCGGAGAGGGAGGGATTCGAACCCTCGGTACGGGGATTACCCGTACACAGCATTTCCAGTGCTGCTCCTTAGGCCGCTCGGACACCTCTCCGAAAATTACCTATCAGTGAATGGCAATAGAGCCATTATTCTAGCTATTTTTATCTCCCTAGCTATTTTCTTTTGAACCTTACCGCAAAATCTCGTTACCTTGGAAGACTTTATCTTAGCCGTAATTGTCAAAAATTGAGAAAGAATATCAACATCCTTGTAAGTTACGTTAAGCAACTTCTTCGGACAAGTCATCTTCTTCTTTTTCACTTGATAAGTTTTTTGAACTTTTTGTTGCTCTTCAGATGTTGTTTCAATATTTTTTTCATCTAAAATCTCACTCATAAAACCCCCTACTTAAATTCTCTATCTTCTTCATCAAAATCTTCATAATCATCAAGGTCACTGTACTCATCTATATCGGACAAATCCTCATCTTCCTCAAAAAACTCACCTTCCTCTTCAAATTCTTCTTCCCCTTCTTCAAACTCTCCTTTCGGTGAGCTACTGCTAAGAATGTCACTATATGACACCCTCTTACTATCCAATTTTTCTTCATCCACCGGCACAGCCCCCATAGCTTCACCTTTTTGAATCTCCGTAACTTCTCTACCCCTTGTACCAAGAAGTACAATATTCTCTGCTACTATCTCTATAGCGGACTTCTTAACATTTTTACCATCTTGAAGAGTTTCCCACTCTCTCTGTACTAACCTACCTTCAACCATTATTCTGCTTCCCTTCTCAGCGTAACTTTGAACAATCTCGCCCAACCTATCCCAAGCCACCACTGTAAAAAAGTAAGTTCTCTTTGTATCTTTGTAATCATCGTTTATAGCAATTCTGAACCTTACTACCTTCTTACCTACGGCTGTCCGCCTTATCTCAGGGTCAGTAGAAATATTTCCTATCATTATCACTTTATTGAAAGACCTCGCCATTACAACTCTACCTACTTTTTCCTCTCTTTCTTTTTCCTTTCAACAACTCTAAGGATTATGTGTCTTATTATATTATCATCTATCTTCAACAATCTATCAAGATTCTGAACGGTTGAATGGGTGCCCTCAAAAACTATAAACCTATAAATACCTTCCAAGTACTTTACTCTGTTCTTCTTTATAGGGTAAGCTAATTTTCTTCTCCCCATTTCTGATTCACTAATAACACTACCGCCATACTCTTTGATTATACCCTTAACCTTCTCAACAACATTTGGTACAATGGTTTCATCAGGTACAATTATAAAACCAAGCTCATATTTTCTTTTTTGGTTAGCTTTAGCAGAAATTATTGCTTCCCTTATCTGAGTTATATCCATAATACCTCCCACACTAGGATTGCACACAATCCTAAACCGAGTAGCCCTCGGTCAAGGCTTTGCAAATAATTATCTAGAAAACAATCAAACAATTTCAAGTTGGATGAGAGGTTTTACCTCTCTTTGTCCTATAAAAATTAAGAAGTGATCTAATGTGCTTAAAGCACTTAATTAAAAAGTACTATTTAGCACATCACTTTAGTAGTTCTGTACACCCACCCTATTTCATTGAGAGGTTTTTTCAACCCCTCTCAACTCCCTAGAGTAAGAGTTTTAACTTCTCTTTACTTCCAAATATCAATAATAAGTGTTTTAAACAATGCTATTTAGCAAAGGGTTTTACGAAGCACAAAGTGCTATAAGAACCTGAAGGCTCTCAGTAAATAGCCTTAGGAAGGCTAAATCATTAATAATTCCTTTATGAAAGAAAATTTCTCAAGGCTAAGAGGGTTTCAGGATATATTCGGTGAGGACCTAGGGTACTTTGAGCTTATAGAAAAAACCTTCAGAAAATATGCAAAGCTTTACGGTTTTCAGGAAATAAAGTTACCAATTCTAGAAAGAACTGAGTTATTCGTAAGAGGAATAGGAACCTCAACAGACATCGTAAGAAAAGAAATGTTCACTTTTGAAGACAGAGGCGGAAGGAGTGTAACATTAAGGCCCGAAGGAACAGCCTCGGTAGTAAGAGCATTTCTAGAAAACAATCTAATCAATTTACCCCAATACAGTAAAATTTTCTACTCTGGACCAATGTTTAGAGCAGAAAGGCCACAGGCAGGAAGACTTAGACAATTTCATCAGCTAGGCGTTGAATGGTTTGGCGGGGATGAACCACTAATTGATTTTGAAGTTATATCGATGTTAAACGAAATACTTCTAGAACTAGGACTACATGATAGTACGAAGATTCACATAAATAGCGTAGGATGTGAAATATGTTCACCTAACTACAAAGAGAAATTAAAAACATTCTTTGATGAAAATAAAGAAAAATTCTGTGACGATTGCAAGGATAGAAGAGAAAAAAATATCCTCAGAATATTTGATTGTAAAAACGAAACCTGTAGAGTAACACTAGAAAAAGCCCCAAAAACATCAGAAAACCTATGTGACACCTGTAAACATCACTTTGACACACTGATAAACTTGATGACAAAAAGCAACATAAACTTTGAAATCAATCCCAAATTAGTGAGAGGACTTGACTACTACACAAGAAATGTTTTTGAAGTAGTATTCGAAGGAATAGGTGCACAAAACGCTATAGCAGGTGGTGGTAGATACAACCACTTAGTAGAAGAATTTGGTGGTCCATACACACCTGCTTTCGGCTTTGCTATGGGTGTAGAAAGAACAATAATAGCATTGAAGCAGAAAGAAATAAAACTACCAGAAGAAAACTCAATAGCAATATGCACAATATCAGAAAACGAAATACCAAAAGCTCTAGAGATAGCAAAAATTACAAGAGGCAAAGGCATAATCACACACATACTGAGTTACTACGGTAAAATAAGCAAACAGCTCAAAATAGCCGATAAGCTAAATGTAAAATACACGATAATAATAGGTGAAGATGAGGTAAAAAACAACACAGTACAAATAAAAAACATGCTATCAGGCGAACAAAAATCTATGAAAGTAGAAGAAATAACAACATTAGAAATTTAATTCTAGCTTGGCTTAGCCTAACCTATCAAGCCACGATGGATGATAGACATACCTAAAGCACGATGGGCACTGAACAACATCATTACCAAACTTTATTTTTTCAACAACCATGTAAGGTAGTATTATATTACAGCCACTGCATGCATAATAATGGTCTTTGTACTTCTTAGGATTTCCCAAATCCTCTATAGGAACAATAGCCAATCCTCCCTTCTTAGTAAGAAGGTTATCAAAGCTTTGAGCAATATGAGCAGGTATCTGAGATAATTTCTTCTCCTTCAAAGCTTTCAGCTCTTCAACTTTCTCTATAAGCTCTTTTGATTGCTCCTCAACAACTTTCTCTTCTGCCTGATACTCTATACTAAGTGATTCATAAGCTTTTTTAGTTTCCTCATACCTATCGTTTATATCATTTATCTGCTCCTCTATACTTCTTAGTTCTTCAGATATCTCGCTAATGCTAGCCCTCAAAGTAGTAACCTCTATGTTAAACGACTCAATACTTCTCTGATTCCTAGCTATCTCACTCTCTCTTTCCATGAGCTCAGCTAATCTCTTCTTAGCATTTGCTAAATTCTCACTGACTAACTCCTTAGTCTTGAGCAATTCTTTTTTCCTCTGCTCGTATTTCTTCAACATACTTGAAAGTCTAGCCAATTGCCTAGACATATCATCTAGGTTTTTCCTTTGCTCGAGAATCTTCTTTTCTATCTCCAAAGCATTGGAATAAATATCCTGAACCTCAATAAGAGTGTGGATAATTTTCTTAAAATCTTCTTTAGAAATGACTTGAGACCTCATAAAAACACCTGATTGACTAAATAATCAATGTGGGCCCGGCAGGACTCGAACCTGCGACCCGCTGATTATGAGTCAGCTGCTCTGACCAACTGAGCTACAGGCCCACAAATTGGGAAGGGGCGGAATCGAACCGCCGACGCAGGGCTTTTCAGGCCCTCGCTCTACCGACTGAGCTACCTCCCCGTACTTTGGAGAGAGGAGGATTCGAACCTCCGAAGGCGTAAAGCCAGCAGATTTACAGTCTGCCCCCGTTGGCCGCTTGGGTATCTCTCCAAAGCACCAACCACCAGTCGGTGACAATTAATATAAAACAAAAATTATCTAAAAATCAAGTTTGTTAAAAAAACTGCAAAAATTGGTGCACCTATGATACCAGTCACAACCCCAAGAGGTAACTCATAACCACCAACAATGACTTTAGCAGCCATGTGAGAAAAAACGAGGAAAATCCCACCTAAAACAAAATTCAAAACTACAGCATCCCTAGTATTAAGAACACGACACCTATAAGTAAGCAAAGTCAAAGTATTCGGCACAATAAACCCAACAAAACCAACAATCCCTGTAAGCAAAACAGAAATAGAGCTAAGAAATACAGAAATAACCAAAAATACACTCCTCCACATCCTAACATCAACACCCAGAACTTGTGCATCAACCTCACCAATTGATAGCACATCAATATACCTAGACAGAAAAATCATAAATATAAGAACAAATACCTCTATCCCGAGGTAAACCAAAACAACTCTAAAATCATTAATCCCAACACTCCCCATCATCCACGTAAAAACTGAAGAAAGAGTATTAGGATCAAAAAAGGATTGAACAAAAACAACAAGCGAAGAGATAAAAACATTCAAAACCACTCCTAAAATAACCACTCCGATTGAGTCCTTACTGTAAAGAGAAATCAAAACCAAAATAATACCCGGTATAAGTCCAAACAAAAACGAAAACAAACCTTTCCAAAACAAAAACAAAGTGCTAAAAGAAGGCAGAAGATAAGAAGCAACCACATACCCCAAAGCACTACCAGACAAAACCCCCGTTATCCCTGGGTCAATTAAAGGATTCTTCAGAATCCTCTGAAGAACAAACCCCGAAAGTGCTAACGAAGCTCCAGAAATAAAAACTGAAAACAATTGAATTAGCCTGATATAAATAATTCTAGAGCTAGTTTCATCTCCACCATTCAGTAAATACCCAAAAAAACTAATTCCTGAACTACCAACCTCCATGTAAACAAAGCAAACAACAAGCAACAAAATAAAAAAGAACAAGAACACAAATAACCTTTTCATTTGATTTCTTCAGGCTGTATACCTAAACTTTCGAGTTTTCTGTAAAGATAAGTCCTATCGAGGCCCGTAGCTTTGGATAACTCAGTTATGCTATTACCGACTTTCGCTATCATTCTCTGAAAATATATCTTTTCAAACTGAGACTTAGCATCTCTATACGGAAGGTCAAAGTTTATACCATCCTTCGCATAACTGCCAACCAAAATCTCTGAGGTATATTCTCTAATCTCATCTAGAGTTATCCTACCTCCTTTAGACATTATCACAAGTCTCTCAACTATATTTTTCAATTCTCTAACATTACCGGGCCAAGAATACCTTAAAAAAACTTCTTTAACTTCATCAGAAAATTCCATTCCTTTCTTACCATACTTGGTGGAAAACGCATTCAAGTAATACACTGCTATAGGTATAATATCCTCTTTCCTCTCCCTGAGAGGAATGATATGAATAGGTATAACATTTATCCTATAATATAGGTCTTCCCTAAACTTCCCCTCTCTAACCAAAGTTTTCAAATCTCTGTTTGTAGAGAAAATAAACCTAACATCAACTTGAACCCCTTTATTAGAACCCAACCTATACACAAATTTCTCTTGAAGAACTCTAAGAAGTTTCGATTGCAAAGAAAGAGGCATTTCAGCTATCTCATCAAGGAACAAAGTCCCACCATTAGCCGACTCTATTTTACCTTTCTTAGATGATATCGCTCCTGTGAATGCCCCTCTCTCATAACCGAAAAGCTCAGATTCCATCAAAGTCTCAGGAATAGCAGCACAGTTTATATCAACAAAAGGTTCCCCCCTCCTGGAACTCTTTAGATGTATAAGCCTAGCAACCACCTCCTTACCTACACCATTCTCACCCGTTATAAGAACACTCGCATCACTATCAGCTATTTTGTCAATAAGCTCAAGCAAATTCCTCGTATGCTCAGACTCACCAACAAGCTTGTATTCAGACCAATAACTACTTTTCTCAAATTCAAGCTCTCTAAACTTCAAAGCGTTTTTAACAGTACTCACAAGCTTATCTATTGATATGGGCTTTTCTATGAAATCAAAAGCACCTAGCTTTATACACTCAACAGTAGATGAAATAGTACCATGCCCAGATATCATTACAACAGGCAACATAGGAAACTGCTTCCTTATCTCCTTGAGAATCTCTATACCATTCGCAGAAGGCATAAGCAAATCAAGCAAAACCAAATCAACATCCTCAACGTTAAGTACACCTAAAGTGTTGCTACCTTCATTAAGAGTTATTACAGAAAAGCCATAATCCTCAAGCACCTCTTTAATCGTCTTAGTTATGTTTATTTCATCATCAACAACCAATACCTTGTACATATTAGATAAGATCTCTATCCTTCAAAAACGAAAGAAGAACATTGTTAAATTCCTCAGGTTCTTCTATAGCGGACAAATGTCCGCTCTCATCAAAAACAACAAAAACTGAATCTTTTATAGATTTCGCCATACCTTCCATAACATCTAATGGCACTACTCTATCTTTGCCACCAGCAATAACAAGCACAGGAACATCAATATCTTTAAGAATCCCCGTATAATCAGGCCTAGTAGCAATAGTATATATCTCTGCTACTATACCTTCAACACTTCCATGGCTTATAATCCTATCTATAAAGTCCTGAATACCAGCTCTCTTCCTTTTAGTTTCCTCAGAAACCAAATTGGCAAAGAATTCTTTTACATACTTTTCTTTGTTTTCCCTAACCTTTTCTATATCACCAAGCCTCTTTTTCTTACCCTCTTCATCAAGTGCTTGAGCCCTAGTATTACAGAAAACCATACCAGCAACCATATACTTGTACTGTCTCCAAAACTCAAGCATTACATACCCACCCATACTAGTACCAAGAGGTATTACCTTTTTGAAAGGTAAACCTTTTATGTTTTCGTAAATTATATTTACCATCTCAGAAATATTCAAATCCTCCTTCGGAGGATTCTCGCTATTCCCAATCCCTGGATAATCAATAGCTATATAAGGTATACCATGTTCATCAAGAACCTTGTATTGATTTATATAAATCTCTTTTGTCGCTATAAAAGGAGGTAAAAACAACAAAGCATTTTTACCACTAGAAAGGTTATTATACTTTACATCTATCCTTGCCATAACTTAAGGATAGTAAAAAAAGGTATTTAATTTCAAATTTTACAATTGCTAATTAGCATTATTATTTTAAGCACTCCCGCCCACTCAATTATTTAAGGGATGCTTCGCATCAAAGATGTCTCACATCTCTTAACCCTTTTTAGTGAATAGCTATCCTACTTAACACACAGAAATTAAAATCACTTCAAGGATAGACTTAAAAAAGCACTTAATTGAGAAGGTGCTGTAAAGCACAGAGTGCTATGAAGCACCTATTAAGTACAATGTGTTATTAAGCACCCAGCCCTTATTTTTCTGTTGGGATATAAAGTACATAACTACCATGTTTTTTGTTAAAAGTGTGCTTTAAGCACACATAACTACAAAGCATCAAATCAGTTTGACAAACCACATCCAAAATTATTATATTTTTTGTAGGGTTTATGGAAGTAGAAATAGCAAAAGATATAGGTTTTTGTTTTGGTGTTAGGAAAGCAATAGAATCACTAGAAAAAGTCGTTGATGAATACTCTGAAGAGGAGATATACGTAACTGGTGAACTGATACACAACAAGGACGCAATAAAAAAATATGAAGAAAGTAATGTAAAATTTTCTCAGAACATTGATGAATACAATGGAATTGTAGTTATAAGGGCTCATGGGATTTCCGACGAAGAAAGAGAAAAAATAAAAAGCAACCCTAATGTAAAGAAAATAATAGACACCACATGTCCGTATGTTCTGAGAGTCCACTACCTGACAAAAAAGATGGTAAAAGAAGGGTACCACATAATAATAATAGGTGAAAAAGACCATCCGGAAACAAGAGGATACTACCTCAATGTAAAAGACAATTCTACCGTAATTGAGCCATCAGTAGGCATAAAGGAATTGCCTAAAGTAAAAAAAGTAGCAGTCTTCGCACAAACAACAATGAACTATGAAAAATTCAAGGAGATTGTCAAAGAGTTGGTAACTGAATTTGACGAAACAAGAATATTCATGACTATATGCACACCAGTCATAAATAGGCAAAAATCTGTCGTTGAGTTATCAAAAGAATGCGACCTAATGGTAGTACTAGGAGGATACAACAGCTCAAACACAAAAAAGCTCAGAGACTTATGTGCAAAATACACCAAAGCCGTACATGTAGAAAGAATTAGCCAATTAAACCCAGAAATTCTGAAAGGAAAAAGAAAAGTAGGAATAGCAGCCGGGACATCTACACCCGACTGGATAATCCAAGAAGCTTACGAATTCCTCAAAAACTACGCACCTTCATAACCTTAAGCACCACTTTAAGCAGTTCCAACTACTACATAAAACTTTAAGAGCAGAACTATTTTACCTCAAATATATTGTGCTTAAGGTGTAGGATTTTCCCAACAGATTATATTGAGTTTAAAAACATTTGGTAGTATGTTTAAAATTTATGTTATGGATATCACTCAAAGGCTTGTAAGCACAGCAGAAATAGCAGACTTCATCTCTTCCATCTCATCTACATCACCCAGAGAAGCACTAGGAAAAGCAATTCTATTCTTAACTCAAATAACAGATTCAGACATAGGAAGTATATACGAAGTAGATTCATTAGGTGAAGGGCTCGAAATAAAATTCGTGGTTGAAAAATCAGACGATAAACTTACTCTTAAGCCCAAAAGCAATACCTTTATACCTTTTGACAAAGGAATAGTAGGCTGGGTATACAGAAACAAAGCACCCTATATTTCAGATAATCTCTCTAGCGACAAATTTTTCATTCCACTGTCAGGAGAAACAAAATCAGAAATCACAATTCCTGTCTATGTAAAAAACGAAGTTTTATACATAATAAATCTAGAAAGCTTCACTGAAACCAAATACACTAAGGAATCTCTGGAATTAGTAAGCCTGATATCAACTATTTTCTCAAATATCCTTGAGAAATTATTAGAAATCGAGAAAAAGAACTTAGAAATAACATACTACAGGATACTATCAAGAGTGTACAAAGCAACTCAAAACATAAACGAACTTGATACAGCATTTAAGAAAATAATGAATATACTTGTTGAGGAAGTAAACATAGAAAGAGGAATGATATTTCTGTTTGATAAGACTGATAAAGAAACCTTAAGGATAGTTCAAAGCTTCGGCTTAACGGAAGAAGAGAAAAACAAAGGAGTATACAGAGTAGGGGAAGGCATAATAGGAAATGTCGCAAAAAACCTGTCTCCGATTTTCGTACCCAACATATGGAAAGACAAAAGGTTTTTAAACAAAACGGGAGCAAAGAGAGCAGCAAACAAAAGGATATCCTTTTTTGCTACACCTATAGTCTTCGGAAATGAGTTACTAGGAGTAATGAGTATAGAAAAGGAATTTAAGAACATTGCCGAATTTGAAACAATTGGTAAGCTTTTAAACGAAATTTCAAACAATATTGCTATTTCTGTAATGCACTATATAAAGAGAAAAGAGGAAACCAACAAACTACTAAGCGAAAACGAAGAATTAAAAAAGCAATTGGCATCAAAGTACAAGATAAGCAACATAATAGGTAAATCAGAAAAAATGCTAGAAGTCTTCAGAATTGTAAACATAGTTTCAGATACCAACTCCACCGTTCTCATAGAAGGTGAATCAGGAACAGGAAAGGAACTAATAGCCAAAGCAATACACTTCAACAGTAGTAGAAGGAACATGCCATTCGTAAGCCTAAACTGCGCAGCAATACCAGAAACACTACTTGAAAGTGAGCTATTCGGTTACAAAAAGGGCTCATTTACCGGGGCAACAAGTGACAAAAAGGGTAAAATCTTACTTGCAAACGGCGGAACACTGTTTTTAGACGAAATAGGCGATATGCCTTTGTCCTTACAGGCAAAACTACTAAGGGTTTTACAGGAAAAAGAAGTAGAACCAATAGGAGGTCTACCCACAAAGGTAGACGTAAGAATAATAGCAGCCACAAACAAAAACCTTCAAAAACTCGTGGAAGAAGGAAAATTCAGACTAGACCTATTCTACAGGCTGAACGTAATAAAAATCTCACTTCCACCACTAAGAGAGAGAAAAGAGGATATACCTCTTTTGGTAGACGAATTCATAAGAAAATTTTCAGTAGAACACAAAAAGACCATAAGGAAAGTAGACAAGGAAGCTATGAATATTCTAATGGAGTACGATTGGCCCGGGAATGTAAGAGAGCTAGAAAATGTAATTGAAAGAGCCGTAATCCTATGTCAAAGTGACACCATAACCTTGGAATTATTACCTAAGGAAATATTGCTTCAAGCAACATCACACGCAAACTACGAAGAGAAAATATCCGAAATAATATCAAAGTTCATTGAAAAAGCAGACATAAACAACGAAAATATGCTTTACGATAAACTAATAACCCCAGTAGAAAAAACAATAATAACCAAAGTACTACTCAAAACGAACAACAATAAACTCAAAGCTTCAAAAATTCTAGGAATAAACAGAAATACCCTTGACAGCTACCTTAAAAAACACAACCTTCAATAGAATCACAAATCAATTACATAGTGCCCATAGCAATTAACAACCTTAACACCTTCATAGATTGTAATTCTGCTCTCTCTCTTATCGTAGATATGAACATGCCCATGTAAAAGATACTTAGGCTTATACTTTTTCATGAAATCTAGAAAAACCTTAAAACCCCTGTGAGGTAAATCTTTCCCATCATGTATACCAAAAGGCGGAGCATGAGTAATAACAACATCAACAGACTTACCAAAAAGCAACTTTCTTAAAGTCAATCTGAAATCTACACTTCTCACCTTTCTTCTCATCTCTTCTTCAGTAAACTGATGGGGACCGTTGTTGTACTTATAGCTACCGTCAAACCCTACAAAATTAATTCCCTTAACATTCAAAATTTTACAATCAACGTTCACACCTCCAAAGCTCCCCCTGTAGTCAAATTGATACCCAAAATCAAACTTTGACTTACTAAGTTGGTTTAAAAAAGGAATACCGTCAAAATCCCCCGTCACTCCCCTACCATATAAATCATGATTCCCATGAACATAGAGCAAAGGCACATTATACTTTGTCACGAGAAACTCAAGATAATCAAGCGGCAAATCACCACATGACACCAGAATATCAGGATTTATTTTATCTGCTTCCTGGGACTCAAAGAAAAATTTTTCAACTACATCACTAACACAAAGAATTCTCATTATTCTTTACTCTTCAACCTCTTTTATCTTGTCCTTTATGAAGTTTTCAAACTCTTCCTTACTCATCTTGTCTTTAAAAAGCTCCCACATTGCTTGTTTTAATTCTTCAATAGAATTAAACTTAGCTCCTTTCTGAGCTCCCTCTTCAATATAATAATACTTTTTGGCCATACCAGCCCCCAACTACAAATGAATACTAAATATACCACATTCCACTTGTCAAGGATATAACTGTAATTTATTTCTTTGACAACGACAAATAAATCACATACCCACCTAAAACAACAAGCGCCAAAAGAAGTACAAACTGAAGTATAGCAAGGTATGAAAATCCATTGAATTTGAACTCTACAACATGTTTTCCTTTTTCTAAGTAAACTGACTGGGCGAGGTAATTCGCTTTCATTATCTCTCTCTTAACCCCATCAACAAAAACTTGCCACTGTGGACTATAGTACATATTAGCAACCAAGAAACCACTATCAGAACTCTCAACACTGAGTTTCACATAATCCGGTGCATACTTCTCTACCTTCAGGTTATAAGAAAAGTTAGTTGAAGGCACAAAATCTTTTATATCATTCGTTATAAGTACACTATTCTTTAACACTTCCGTAGGAAGTGTTAATAAAAACTCAAACTGTCCAGTATACTTTATGTAGTTAGGCACCATGTAAAATTTCGGAAGCCCTCCATTGAGTTTATAAACATAAGTTGAGTGCTGTATCGTACTAGGTCCCGAACTCCCTTCACCAAAGTAAACAACAGAATTTATATTAGTAACATACTCTAAATCTTTGATTTCAGCAATCTGAGGAGCAGTAGGCGGCAAATCAACTATCACATACTTTACACCGTAAATCTTCATAATCGGAATAGGTGCCATATTAAGATAACCTATGAACTTACTATAATCTTCAGACATTCTACTTTGAGGTATGGTATGTATAGTCTCAAGGTCATTGTAAGGGAATAAGAATGTATAATAATGATTAGCTATTCCAGAGAATATAGCAACCCTCATTGGGTCTTCTGAAAATTCCTTCTTCAAGTAAGAAACTAAATTATTATCTTCATAAAGCTTCTTAGGGTCAACAGGCTTAAACAAAGGTTTATCAATTAGATACATGTTAATAAAAGCGAAAAGCACGAAAAATATTAGTAACCCCTGAGGTATTATAATCTTCCTTTTTATCTCACTTGTATCAGGTTCAAATTCTGATTTAGTAGAAAATCTCTCAACCATTAAAAGAGCCAAAGTACCAAGGAATACAAACAAAAATGTCGTACCAACAGACGATACTATATTCTCACTTGCCTTTACTGCTGCGTTGTACCCCAAAGGTGCTAAAGCGTTCGGAGAAGTCAGAGCAAAAGCAATTTCCTGCTTTACACCGAGAAGTATTAGGTAAACTAAAAGCAACACCCCAGAGTAAACAAATAAGTATGTCAAAAATTGTTTATTCTCCTTTGAATTTTTACCTAAATTCCTAATAAACGAGTCAAACGAGAAAGAAGAGAGAATAACGATTGATATTACAAATATATCCATCCACTTCGCCGGGTTTCTTAATTTATCAAAGAACGGTATCTGAATGAGAAGCCAAAACAAAGGTGGGAAATACCTACCCAAAGATATAAGAAGTGCTAATATCGCAACAACTAACCAAAATACAAAGTGCCTCTTCCTCTCTCTTTCCCAACCTCTAAAATAAATGAAAGCTAGCAACAAGAAAGGCAAAACAAAAACTCCTGCATGATTGTCTATTCCTAACCTAAAGTTTTTCATTCCTTGCTTCGTTTGTGAATAGCCAAAATCCTGTCCACCTCTACCCCAATAAGGCAAATCAGAATTCTCATCAGAGAAGTATCCAAATATTCCTGGAACAAAGAAATTTAAAATCTCCTCTGGTGGAAAAGAAAACTGAGTAAGGAATTGCCATTTAGCGACCTTATCATCTTTTTTAACTCCTGCCTGCTCCATTTTCGTAAATTCAAACATACCAATGATACCATTTATAGAGAAAAGAACGAAAGTGATTAGTATCACTAAAGGTATAACAACAAATTTGATAATATTCTCTCGCTTTTCTCTCAACAAATCTTTTGGTTTTTCATACTTTGCTAGCACTAAGAAAATTATATATGTAGCAAAAACTAACCCAAAGTAGATAACTCTTTGGAAGTCAGAAAATGCTATCCCAAGAGACACACCAGCCAAAAACGAAAGTATCAAAGATTTTGTATAATCAAGGTTATTAGAATAAATGTACTTTGTTATTCCGAGTGTAAGCAATATAAATCCCCAGCTACCGTTTAGGTGCCCACCGTAAACTGAAAGAACACCAAAGGTAGTAAGTGAAATAACACTAGAGCCAAACAAACTAGCCCAAAACGAAACTCCCGAACTCCTCAGGAACAAGTACATTCCTGAAAAAGAAACTATCATGTAAATGACAACATCAAAAACAGGTGTTTTACTACCAAAAATTTTAGACAAAAACATTGGTAAATTGAAGTTAACACCTATCTGATTACCTAATAAGTATGTACTTTGCCAAAACTTATTAAACATTGACCACATCGCTGATGAATACTGCTTTATTATTCCAAGGTTAGCATCAATACCAAAGTAAGTATATCCTGTAAAGAGCCCCCACGAGTTAACAATCAAAACAAAAACAATCAGAATAGCACTAGGCAAAACCCACTTTTTCATACACCCTCCACAAAACAAAAAATTTTCAATCAATTATGGTTCAAATGGCGTATCTCTTTCAATTAAGAGAGATTGTGTTGAGAAACAGGCAATAGCCTGTTTCTTAATTTAAAAAATAAAGTGCTTTAAGCACTCCCACCCTATTTAATGTAGAGAGGCTTTGCCTCCAAGAGGCTTCACCTCTCTACACTCTCCAAATTAATAAGAAAGTGTCTTAGACACAAGTGTCTTAGACACAAGTGCCTTAGGCACAAGTGCTATTAAGCACCCTACTCTATTTGAATTGTTAAGAGATTTCAACTCTCTTCACTCTTGAGAATATATGAATTAAGAAAGTGCTTTTAGGTGCTTGAAGCACCTAATTAAAAAGTGCTATTAAGCACATTATTTTAAGTAGTCCCACCCGCACACCCTAAAATTCTAAGGTAGGCTATGCCTCCCTTAACCCTAATAAAAAAGATGTTACGAAGTACTTTAATTAAGCAAGGCTAATTAGCACATTAGAAAATCTTGTCAAATTTTGTAATTTTTATCTTTTCCAATTCAACGGATTATTCAGAATATATTTTCTTAATTCTATTTAATTCAATTTCGTTTCTGATGATGTGTTCGTAATAATTGCGTTGCCATAATTTTTTATTAAACGGTTCCCAATTATTGGTTTTCACATTCCTGATATAATCATTTGTTGTCATTGTTTTAAACCATTGTACAATTTTATATAGGGGCGAACCTGTGTGTTCGTACCTTGAATTGTAATTATCATTATCGTTTATATCAGGACAGACACAGAAGTATTATCATATTCTAAGCGCAAAGAGTTGGTTAATTATAAAAACTCAAGAGAGGCATAGCCTCTCTTAAACATTTATAGTAACACATTCTTTAAATCGTTATCCATTTGTACCATCAAAATTGACATATCATCGCTTTGAGGATATTTGCCCCTAAAATTCTTTATATCAGTCCACAAAGCACTTTTTATAAGTTCCGGGCTATTTGTACCTTTGAGTATGGAATAAAATCTTTTCTCTGGATAAAATTCACCATCACTGTTTCTCTGCTCAACAACACCATCAGAAAAAGCTATCAATATATCTTTATCTTTCAAATAAATCTTTTCACTCTCCAAAGATATATCTTCAAATATTCCCAGTGGCTTATTTGATTTAGAAACTGGTTTGTTCAAATCCTTACCATTTTTTACTAAAATATACCCATGTCCCATATCCCATAAGTTAACTTCCCCCGACTCTTTGTAAATCTCTCCAAAAACACCAGTAACATATTTCTCACCTTGGAAAGAGCTCAGAAGGTAACTATTAAGTCTCTTTAAGAAATTATCATATCCCTCTCCTACGAAATTGAAGGCATTGAAGAAACCACCTAAGGTAGTTGTTATTAACGAAGCACTTGGACCTTTACCTGAAACATCACACAATGTAAAAATAATCTTATCACCCACATCCTTAACAAAATAAAAATCTCCTCCAACCTCTTTAGTTGGCTTACTAGCAGCAAAAACAACAAAATTGCCAGTAACAAATTTGTATTCTTCGGGAACGACATTTCTTTGTACTTCTGTAGCCGAAGTCATATCCTTCTTCATCATTACATATATGTAGCTTAACAAATCTTGAGAGGAAAAAATCCCTGCGAAACTTCCATTTTCATCAACTAAAACAAAAAATTCAGTTTTCTTGTTCAAAATAACACTTCCAAGTTCATCGTATAGAGAGTATATATGCAAATAATAAGGATATGTTTTAACCTCTCTCACAAGACTTTTTATGTTCCTATACCTATATATATCCAAAACAAAAGGTCTAGACATTGTAGCCATAAATTCATCTCTAATCAATATACCTAAAGGTCTCATCTTCTCATCTACGACACCTATTGCGTGAATTTCCGGATTACTTTGGAACTCTACCAAAACATCATATCCTTTTTCGTAATAATAAACATAATATGGTGATGAAACAATTTTATATGCTATCTCACCAAAAACATTAGGTAGCTTTGGTGCTTTCTTCAAAACTAGAGAAACTTTACTTTCAGGTTCAAGAACTCCATTCATACAAACCTCCAATCATTAAATCTTGAAATGGAACAAAAAATTTTAAGTAAAAATTTTTTTAAGAATTTGTAAAAAAGCAAATTAGAAAATATCTATTAGATGCCCCATCTTTAAAGCTTTTGTTTTTAAATATTCTTTGTTATGCTTATTAACCCCTACCACAATAGGGACTCTCTCTACAATTTGAAGCCCATAAGAACTTAGTTCTTGTATTTTATTGGGATTATTCGTAATAATCCTAACACTCTTTACGCCCAAATCTTTTATTATCTGAGCGGCAACACCGTATTCTCTATCATCAGCCGGCAACCCTAGCTTAAGGTTAGCTTCTAATGTATCAGCGCCCTCATCCTGAAGCTTATACGCCTTTATTTTATTTCCTAACCCTATACCTCTACCCTCTTGTCTAAGGTAAATTAGTACCCCCAAACCTTCCTTTTCTATCATCTCAAGAGCAGTAGACAACTGAGCCCCACAATCACACCTCAAAGACCCGAGTATATCACCAGTAAAACACTCTGAATGTATTCTAACAAGGACATTCTCCTTATCTTTAACATCCCCCTTGACCAAAACAACATCCTCTTTGTTAGAAAATAACTCTTTGTAGACAATGATATTAAATGTACCATACTTAGTAGGCAAAAATGCCTCTCCCACTTTCTCTATAACTTTTTCATTCTCATACCTGTACTTTACTATATCTTTTATAGTTCCAATTTTAAGCGAAAACTTTTTGGCAAACTCTACTAAGTCCGGTAACCTAGCCATTGTCCCATCATCCTTTGCAATCTCACATATAACACCAACGGGATAAAGACCTGCTATTTTCATCAAATCAACAGCTGCCTCAGTATGTCCCCTTCTAACCAAGACACCCCCCTTCCTTGCCTTAAGAGGGAAAACATGTCCAGGCCTAACAAAATCCTCTGGCTTAGCACTCACAGAAGCCAATTTTCTTATTGTAACGCTCCTATCGTAAGCAGAAATACCAGTTGTTATTCCTTCCTTAGCATCAACTGAAACAGTAAACCAAGTACTAAATTTCTCATCACTGTCGTCTGTCATTAAGTAAAGGTTCAGTTTCTCGGCTAATTTAGGGTCCATCGGAACACATATAAGCCCTCTACCATACTTCATCATGAAGTTTATAATCTCAGGTGTAACAAACTGAGCAGCAGCAACTAAATCCCCCTCATTCTCCCTATCCTCATCATCAACTATTATGACCATCTTACCAAGCCTCAAGTCCTGAATTATTTCCTCAACAGTATTGAAAGCGAAATTCTCCATTCCCCCACCTTCCTAGATAAAAAAATATAATCAAACTCAAAAACCTAAGTCAACAACTCAAATCTTAATTATATTAACAAGCACGAGGTGCTTTGAGAATTAAGAAGGTGCTTTAAGCACCACCTAAAATTCTAAGGAATGCTATCACATCCCTAACCTTAATGGAAAAGTGTTATTAAGACAAACCCAAGGTATCCATTTAGCGTTATAACAAGTATATTTTAAAAGCAAAGTCAAAAAATTTATTACATTTTCAATTTGAAAATGGTATTATTCTTTTCAGTAATACCACTCCCAAATATGCGCTACCGAGAATTAAAACAGTTACTGGACCCGTAGGAAGATTCGCTAAAAAGCTTACCATAAGTCCAATGAAAGAGAAGAGAATAGTTATCAATGTCGATGTTATCATTATTGATGATAGACGGCGATGAAACATTGAGGCAATAGCAGGCGGAAGTGTAAGAAGAGCAATAACCATGAGAGCACCAACTACTTGTAACATCAGAAATACCGTTATAGAAACTAAAAGAAGCAAAACAACAGAAAACAGTGATACCGAAATTCCCCGTATTTTTGAGAATTCTTCGTCAAAACTCACTGCTTTCAATTGAGGGTAAAAAACTATTACCACAAAGACCACAACAAAGCTCAATATTCCAACCAATATGAGATCTTGCTGAGAAATAAGAAGAATATTTCCAAAGAGATAACTCATAGGGTCAGTGTATGTAGGAGTTAAAGACAAAAAAATGAGACCTAAAGACATTCCTATTACCCAAATACTATTAACTACCGTATCAAATCGTTGTTTACCTTTAATTAGAAACCAACTGAGAAGTAACCCAGACAACACAGCAAACACCAATGCACCAATTTGGGGAGTTACCCATCTCCACTTGAATACTATTTGGAGGTACAGAGCCAATCCTATTCCACCAATTACTGAGTGACTAATAGCACCAGCAATTGATCCCATGTTCTTAACTACAACGAAGCTCCCAATCATGCCTAGAGGAAAACTAGAAAGTAGCGAAGCAATTAAAGCATACCTAACAAAAGGTACATCCCCACTTAACAAGATAGAAAAAAACTCATGCATATCCATCACCTCTTTATTAATGTATCATGTTTAACATGAGCATAATGTTTAGGATATCCATAATTACATGATAATCCATCATCAACGAAACTATGTTCAGACACCGTTCGGTGAACACAAAGCACTCTGTCTGTAATCATATCAACAAAACCTGTATCGTGAGTTACTACAACAATTGTGTGATCTTTTTTGAGATCACTGAGTATCGCTGAGAGTTGCTTTTCGTTCTCACTATCAATGTTTGCGGAGGGCTCATCTAAAAACAATATTGGTGCTTCTGATGCTAAAGCTCGGGCAATTAGCACCCTTTGCATTTGACCACCTGAAAGGCTAGAAAATTGCTCCTTTCGTGCGTCCCAAAGTCCCACCCTCTCAAGCACCTCTCTTACAATTTTGCGATCCCTGTTGGTATACCACCCAAATGGTTTTACCCTCCCAAGAAGTACTACTTCCTCAACTGTAATAGGAAAACGACGATCTAAAAGATTTTGTTGAGGAACATAACCTATCAAATGACTATTCTCCTTAGGAGATTTCCCATAAATACTAATTTTCCCACTCCAAGGTGTAAGAAGTCCACACATTAGTTTGATTAAAGTTGTCTTCCCTCCTCCGTTAGGTCCCACAATAGTAACAAACTCCCCTTCTTCTATGAAGAAGTTTACATCCATAAGAACAGGCTCTTCTTCATACCCAAAAGTGAGATTACTAACTTCTATGACTTTCATTTCCACCCCTCTACTAACATATCTCCAATTTTCCTCATCATGTTCAAATAATCTGATGTCAAAGGATTAATTTCAACAACCTTCCCACCAATCGCTTTCGCTACCGTTTCAGCAGATTTCTTTGAAAAGCCTTCTTGGACAAAGATTATCTTTACTTTGCGTTCACGAGCAAGATTTATAACTTTAACGAGTTGAGAAGGAGAAGGATCTTTTCCTTCAATTTCAATTGATATTTGCCTTAAGCCGTAGTCATCCGCAAAGTATCCTAAAACTGGGTGGTAAACGAAAAATTCCTTTCCTTTGTAAGGTGCCAGTTTTCTTGAAAGTTCGTGATCCAATATATCCAATTCCTTCAATAGGTTTTCATAATTTTTTTTATAAAGTGCCTTTTGAGATGGATTTATCTCTACAAGGGTTTTATACACTACATCAGCTTGATTTTTCATTAAGCGAACTGACATCCAGATATGAGGATCCTCGGCCCCTACTTCGTCGTGATCATGCTTATCAACCTCTTCTTCTCTCATTATTCTTCGCTTTATTCCAATTGAAGTATCAACAATGCGAATATGTGGATAAAGCGACTTAACTTTCGGCATTATAGCCTTCTCGAACTCAATTCCAATACTAAACCATACCACCGAATGACTTAATTCTTCCATTTGAGATGGAGTTGGCTCATAACTGTGGGGACTTCTCCCAGTAGGGACAATAGTCATCACTTTTACGGTATCACCTCCTATCCTCCCAACAAGAAACCTTTGAGGCTCAATACTTACTGCAACCTGAAGAGGTTGACTAAAGCCCATGGCACTCAAAACCATCAAAAGGAAAAAGGTAATTATTTTATGCATACATCCCCCCCTCCCGGTTATTAAAAATATAATTAGAACAGAGATAAAAATCAAGGAACTCAAGAGAATGCTCTAGGATCATTTCCTGGTAAAATTAAATATTGCGAAATCAAGAAAGAATAGGATTCTTGCATGAGAAGAACGACAATGTCCTTTCCAAAAAGAGTTCTTTTGGTTTTTGGAACCCCCTCCCTTGATAGTTTGAAAAAAATTAGGTATTAAATTTAGATTTTTATTCTTTATGTTTTCAATAAGAGGGATATTTGTAAATGCGTCTGGAACGTTTTTGTCAAGAATCCTAGGGCTATTCAAAAACATCACTGTAAACTTCTTTTTTGGAATCGTTGATGCTTATTGGGGAGCATTCCAAATAGTAAACACCTTTAGGGTGTTTGTAGGAGAAGGAGCAATAAACAACGCCTTCATCCCACTCTACAAAAAAGTAAAAGAGGAAAACAAAAACCTACTAAAGTACTTCGTAATAAAATCATTCCTTTTCGTAAGCTTATTGTCAATAATGTTCTCTCTACTACTATTCATTTTCTCAAAAGAAATAACATTTCTAGTCATGCCAGGTCTAAGCAAAGAGGACTTCATACTAGCCTCAGAATCAACAAAAATAATGTCAATAGTTGTTTTCCTAATAAGTACTCAATCATTCCTAGCAGCCATAATAATATCAAGAGAAAATAACTTTTTCACATTCGCATACGCTCCAGTAATAGCCAATATCATAACCATAATCTACATACTTCTATTTCATAAAAACGGTTTCTACACTCTACCATGGTCAGTAGTAGCAGGCTCTCTAGGAATGCTATTACTACAAATTCCGTTCACAATAAGAGGAACAAAAATAAAGAATGATTTTGAAATAAAAAAACTCATACAACTTGATGAAAACACAAAAAAATTCATTCTTTCCTTCCTGTCAGTAATACTCATATCAGTCATAACACAAATAAACTCACTCGTTAGTAGGTTCTTTGGTTCGTTCTTCTACGGGGTCATAACAGCAACAACAAACGCTTTCATACTGATACAGGCACCAATAGGTATGTTCTCAGTTGCTACATCGGTAGTAGGGCTAAACGCCCTATCGGAAGCTTACTCAAAAGGCAACAAAGAAGAATTTAAAAGCGTAGCCGAGAAAGCAATAAGAATACTGAATTTCTTAATCGTTCCTATCTCAATAATAATGATTGTCTTCAGTGAAGACATAATAAAGCTAATATTCAGAGACATACCAGGTATAATATTAGGTAGCGAAGGTAAGTACGGTCCCAAAGCACTAAAGCTGACATTAGAAATGTTCTCAATATATGTCCTATCAACTTACTTTCTGAGCATCAACTCACTCCTAACGAGGCTAAGCTACGCAAGAAATCAAATATCAGTACCAGTAATAAACTCAATAATAAACCTAATAATCAATCTTGGGGTAAACATACTGATATTTTTAACATTGAAAAATTACCTAGGCATTCCCTTAGCATTCTTAATAGCAAGCATAGTATCAACCTCTTACTTGGCAATAGTAGAATGGCAAAACATTAGCAACAAATCAAAAATATTCCTAAACCTAATAACTTTAGCCCTTATATCCCTTTTCTCAAGCGTGCCAATAAACATTCTTGCCTCTCTTATTAAATACCCCGACACCTACCTCACCTCAGCTCTTGTAGCAACAGCCAAAATAACATTAGCACTTACAACTTTTTTAGTGATATCAGCAATAACCAAAATACCCGAAATGAACTCGTTACTAAATAGAATAAAAAAACGATAAATTTCACAAAACCACCATAACGAATGTGTCATACTCATTAACTAAATCCAACATCTCCTTAGCTTTATCATCTTTACTTATATCCTTTGAAAGAATTGGCAAAAACCTATCAAAAAACTCTGAAATGTCCCTAGTAGCCAAAAATACTGCTACAAAGTCTTCAATTGTAGCTTTTTCCGAAATATATCTGACAGCAAAATCACCTCCCTCAAAATCAACAACATAACCATAAACATTTTCCGAAAGTCTCAAATTAACGACATTATCAACTAACTCAACTGAGGACATGAAAAAGTTCAAAGGTAAATCATTGTTAGCAATGAAATTTCTTGCACTAAGTTCTAACCTATCATGTGTTATATCTGACATAGGAAATGTTTTTATCAACCCTTTTAGAGCCAAGAGAGCAAAACTAGAAAGAAGCAACCTATCAGGTATATGCATCAAAAAAGCAAAAAGCCTATTAAGGTCAAAAAACATATCAAAATAGTACCCCTTAAACGCTGTTAAATCCTCAATAAACTTGTAAGCTATAACCCTATTCTTGAAGAAATACAAGTAAGCACCCCTTATTAAAAATTCCTTAACTCTATCAAAAGCCTCTATCTCCCTAACAAAACTCTCTCTTTCATCATCAAAAGCCTGGCTAAAAGCGCTTAAAGATGAACTAGAAACCAAATTAACAAGTTCCTCCAAAAGCTCCCTCTCTTCCTCTAGAACCCAGATAGGTCCTCTTATCTTCTTGATTATCAAATAAAATGTCTCAAAAGCAACATCTGACACCCTAAAAACACCAACTATCCTATTCGAACTCAAAAACCTAGAAATATATTCCTTATCAGATACATCATTGAAAAGAACTCTATCAGACGCCACGAGTTTAGTAAGCAAACTCAAAGGTAACTGCTTCTCTTCAATCAAGAAAAGTTTTATAGCACTAGAACTATCATTAAAAACTTTGACAATATCATTCAAACTCCCAAAGCTACCAAGAGAAAGTTTTAACTTAAAATTTTGTATATCTCGCATCACCTTTAAAGGTGATGCTACAAAATCATAAAAAATCAACAAAAGTACCCATCCAACAAATGAAACAATCGCAAAAACGGAACTCCCCAAGAACAAATCATTCCTGCCGAAAAACCAAGATATTAGCCCACCAATTATCCCCACAAAAACAAGTAAAAAAGGCAATCCCACTAAAAGCATATCATAAGCCAAAATCCCAAAAGGAACTAACAAAGAAAAAGCTGAAACAACAAACAGCACTAAATAACTTTCTCTAACAAGAAAAAATATAATCCCAACAGAAACAAGTAAAGAAAACAAAAGAGAAAAAAGATTAAGAAAAGCAGAGTACCTAAACCATACTCTTCTCAACACTGAAGCTTCAAATAACATCTCAAGAAAAATCCAAGAAGCGGAAAGACCAAAAGCAGAAATAAGGAAAACCTTAGAGATTTCAAAAAGCTTAAAATTAAAAATCACCATCAAAAACAAAGCAACCAAAAATGAAAGAATAAATCTCCAAAAATCCAAGTACTTCCTTATGTAGAATGAAGTTAGCCAAACAATTAAAGCCAAAAAGAAAATATTGAATAACCTCAGATTCACATTAAAAACGAAAGCCGAACCGATTAAAGAAACAAGAGTAAATATAGAGGCTACAGCTTTGGTACAACAATCTCTAAAACGAGCAGTAACGAAAAAGCAAAAGAAAAGTAAGCTTATTACCGAAATTGCCAAAGTTACATAAAAAGATGGTAAATAAGCAATAGAAAGCAAAGAAACAAAAGACAAAAGAAAATATAAAACAAGGTCCCAATACATCCCCAAAAGCATTCAAAAAAATTATTAAAGTTCAACAACCTAAAATTAAAGAAATTCACTTCTATGATGAAAATTTTAATATAATACTACCTAAAACATGTCAAAAAGATTAACAGTAATTACATACATTTTTTTAGCAATAATGGTGCTGATAACAATAAGAATAACTTACCTCATATTCACTCAAACGCAAAACTACAAAAAGCCTGAAAAAATCAGTGGTAACAGAGGCTTAATAGTAGATAGAAACGAAAAACCTCTGGCGATAAGCTATAAAACATTTTCTATCTTCTGTGACCCATCAACTTTATCAGAAAGCGAAAAGAAATTCGTGGCAAACACCTTAAGCAGAATAGTAAACCAAAAACCAGATGAAATACTATCAAAACTAAGAAAAAACTCTAAATTCGTCTGGATAGCTAGAAAAATACCAGAGGAATACTTAACAAACCTAAGTAATACAATAACAAACATAAACGCAAATCTAAGTAAAGGTAAAATAGAATTAGAATATGAATTTGTGAGACGTTATCCGCTAGGTGAGAAAGCCAGTGGTATAGTAGGAACCGTAGGAATAGATAACCAAGGGCTATCAGGAATTGAATTTAGTTTTAACGATATCCTCACAGAGAAAAATTACACTGTAGGCAAAGTAGTATTATCTATAGACA
>JAPYWX010000165.1 GCA_028276145.1 Spirochaetota bacterium | reverse complement strand
CATAGAGCTAGCCAAAAGTGTCGAAGAATTTGGTGCAGAAATGGGGATAGTTATAATAGCCAACAAAAGAGGCGAGATACTTGCGATGAGTGATTACCCATCCTACAACCCATATGACCTATCGACTACTCCAAGTTCTTCAAAGGCAGTAAACTACATAATAGAGCCAGGCTCTGTCATGAAGATACCAAGCATGGCATTAGCAATATCCAAAAAACCCAGCATAACCAACACCAAGTATGAATGTACAGGAACAATAAAATTATTTGACCACACAATAGTAGAGCCAAAGCACGGCATAGTAAGTCCTGAACAGATAATAGCTTATTCCTGTAATGTTGGGATGATAAAGGTATCAGAAGTTTATGAACCAAATGAGCTATACTTTTTCCTTAAATCTCTGGGCTTCGGTGAGAAAACATTTATAGGCTTACCTGGTGAAGAAAAAGGAATACTGAAGGACTACAGGCAATGGAGCGGCATAACAAAACAGATGATTTCAATAGGACAAGAAATAGGAGTAACAGGAATACAACTACTAAAAATGGGACTAATAATAGCAAACGATGGCATCCTGGTAAATCCTAAACTTATAAAGTTCATGGTTCTACCTGACGGAGAAATAAAGAAGATAAACTACAACGATGGCATAAGAATAATACCTGAATATGCAGTGGAAGCTGTAAAATCGTATATGAGAAAATCCGTAGAATATGGAACATCCAAACTGGCAGAGATAGAAAGTCTAGAAATAGGTGGCAAAACTGGAACAGGGCAGATATTCAACATATCATCAAAAAAATATTTCAAAGACAAGTACAATTCAGTTTTCCTAGGAATCCTACCATATAAAAACACAAAACTAGTAGGAATAGTTATATTGGTAAATCCTCAAAAGCAAAAGCAAGGGGGGCTATCAGCAGCCCCAACCTTAAAAAGAATACTAGAGAAAATAGTAGCCTATGACCCATCTCTTATTCAAACTCAATAACTTTGAGCATGTTAGTTGTACCAGAGACACCAACAGGAACACCTGAAGTAACAACGACTGTATCACCCTTGGTAACGAAATTCTTGACCATTTCCTTAGCAATATCCAACATCTCATCAGTAGATGAAGCATCTTTAACGATTGCAGGAATAACACCCCAAACATGCTTTAGCCTTCTAACCGTTGATATATCCGGAGAAAGAGAAACAATTATACTAGAAGGTCTAAATTTTGCTATCTGTCTAGAAGAAGCTCCCGTTTCAGTAAAGTTAACAATGTATTTAGTGCCGAGCTTTCTAGATATCTCAGCAGCAGCTAGTGCTATAGACTCCGTAATATCAGATGTCTGAGGATACTCATAATACTTATACTGAGACTTATAAAGCTCACTGTTCTCAACAGTTGAGATGATACTTCTAAGAACCTTCACGACCTCAACAGGATGGTCACCAGCAGCAGTCTCACCTGTTACCATAAGCCCATCAACACCATCAAGTATTGCGTTAGTAATATCCGAAACCTCAGCTCTAGTAGGCTTAAGATTTTTTGTCATAGACTCTAACATCTGCGTAGCAACTATAACAGGTTTACCTGCTAACCTTGATTTCTCAACAACCATTTTCTGAACTAATGTAACTTCATTAAGCCCAAACTCAACCCCTAAATCTCCTCTAGCAACAATTATAGCATCCGAAACATCAATTATATCATCTATATTCTTAACTGCCTCAACCATTTCTATTTTAGCAATAAGAGGAACAAACTTCTTGTTCTTTATGAGTATATCCCTCGCCTGCTTAACATCATTAGCTGTTCTTACAAAAGACAAAGCTATAAGGTCAACATCATTATTCAGACAGAAAACTATGTCATTAACATCCTTCTCGGTTATAGAAGAAATACTCAAACTAGTGTTAGGTAAATTGACCCCCTTCCTCTCTTTAATCAAGCCACCGTTAACCACCTTACACACAAAGTAACTTTCAAAAACATCTGAAACAATCATCTCTATCATTCCATCGTCTATAAGTACCTTATCCCCTTTCTTTATTTCTTTAACTATAGGGTCATAGTCAACCCATAAAGCTTTCCCTTCTCCGCTAATAAGTTCAAAATTTGCCTTGTTCGTTATAATTACCTCATCACCAGGGTTAACCTCTAACTGAAGGCCAGCTCCAACCCTTATTTTTGGTCCCTGAATATCACCCATTAAAGCGGCAACTGTATTAAATCTTTTCTCCGCATCTCTCACAAGCTTTATACTCAACTTGTGGTCATCAATTGTACCATGTGAAAAGTTCATTCTAAAAACATCGACACCATGTAACATCATCTGGTCAACTACTTCCTTTTTCCTAGAAGCTGGTCCCAAACTTGCTATTATCTTTGTTCTGTTTACATATCTATCCTTCAACTTTGATAACATACTGCCCCCTACAAAAATATTTGATAAAAACAATTACTACTTCACATTCTCTTCTAATTTATCAATAACCATCTTATCCCTAACTTTTAGCAGGTACTCAGAAATTTTTTGATTGAGTTTCTGATTTCTAAGTTGTGCTCTGATGTATTCCTCAGCCTTATCAGGTGGTATATTATTTTGCCTGAAAAACTCTTTTTGTTTTTGGTAAATTTCTTCAACTTCTTTATCTGAAACTTGGACAGATGAGACATCTATCTTCTTAGACAAGAAACCATCAACTATTGATTTCCTTAAAGTTACATGTGCCAAAGTCTGCCAATCCTGTGAGGAGAGATACCCTTCGTTATGAGCCTGAATAGCAATAGCTAATTCATTAACTATGTTATCCAAAAACTGCTTTTTTAGAGAAATATCGTTCATATAAAGGTCAATCTTAGCTTTATCGCCACCAGCCGAAGCCTCAACAATAGCTCTGTACTGCTTGTTAAATTCATCAGTAGAAAGGTAATAATCATTGATTTTAACAACATAAGATGAAGGTTTTACCTTAGTAAGTCCCAAAATTCCGAGGTCATCCATACTGATGCTAGTTTTGGAAGCTCCACCAAGAAGCAAAAGCATAACCACTGCAGTGATAATAGCAGCACCCAAGAAAATACCAACATACTGTAAAAAAGATTTTACCTTATCCCCATCCATAAAATCCTCCGTTTTTTAAAATCATAAACAAAGATTACTAATAAATTCAAAATAAGCT
>JAPYWX010000001.1 GCA_028276145.1 Spirochaetota bacterium | reverse complement strand
GGAATAGAATAACTATCTATTCACCTGAAATGCCACTGATTGAAGAGAGGGAGTTATGACATCGTATAGGGAAATTTCAGATACTATCGAGAAATTAATAAAGAATGACCAAACTGCAAAAATGTACTATGATGATATGATATCTAAGTCAAAGTTAGGAGAACTGGGTAAAGATGGTAACTTGCACCCCTTTATAACTTACGTACTTTCAAAAGTTAAGCAAGTTCATGGTGATGTTGATTTGAAAGAAATGAAAAGAGGTATAATTTATTTTTATTCTAAAAACTTCTTGGGTATAGATGCAGATCTTTGGTAGTGTGTATGAAGGAAATTTTACCAAAACAGATAGAGAGCCTTATAAATATACTAAGTACTATACCTGGTATAGGGTCTAAGACTGCTGAGAGAATATCATTTTACATAATAACCTCTAAAGACAACATGGTACAAAAGTTGATTGATGTTTTTTCTGATATTAAGGAAAATATCAAAATATGTTCTGAATGTGGAATGATATCGGATACGGATCCTTGTCATATATGTTTGTCACCTGATAGAAATAGGGAAATTCTGTGTGTAGTTGAGAAACCAACTGATGTTATAACTATAGAAAAGACGGGAGAATATAACGGACTATATCATGTTTTGTGGGGAGTCATATCACCCCTCGAAGGAGTCGGCCCTTCGGATATAAATATCTCTAAGCTCATTGAAAGAATTAAGAAATTGGGGATAAAGGAGGTTTTCTTTGCTCTTGACCCTGATTCAGAAGGGGAAACGACAATGGCTTTTATAGTTTCAAAGTTAAGGGATATAGAAGACTTAAGTATAACTACTATCGCCAGAGGAATACCGTTAGGTGGAAACATAGAATACTCAGATATGTATACATTGTCAAGAGCTATAAGGTTTAGAACAAAGTTGAACGATAATTTATGAATAATGAGGATAAGATATTGGGTATATATAATAATTTTATCTTCTATTTCATGGTTGTCATTTCCTCAAAATAAAAATGAGTACGATACTCTGAATAAGGCTGTTTCACTCATAGCTCTGAAAAATTACGATGAGGCTATAGGGATTCTTGGGTCCATAACTTCTACAAATGAAGGAATAATCAGAAAAGTAAATTACTATCTTTCTGAGTGCTACTTTTTGAAAAAAGATTTCTCTAATGCTTTTTATTTTGGTGAGAAGGTACTTAAAGATAAAAGTTATGACTTTTATTATCAAAAGAGCTTGTACGATGTTATAGTTTCATCATATATGATGAATGACTTTAGTAAAAGTATAAATTACTCAAAGGAGTATTTGGATAAGTTTGGTGACTCTTGGGGCCTTGAAGAGAATGTTTTTATCATCCTTGTTAATTCTTTGCAAGCTATTGGTAGGATTGATGAGGCTGTAAGCTTTTTGGAGAAGTATAAAGATAAGTACCCTGGACTATATTCCTCAGTTAAGCCAACTATTGCTAATAGAGAGCTTAAGTATGAGAGTAAAAATGGAAGTATCCAAAATAGCCAAATTAGTGAATCAGAGTTGAGAGAAATAATAAACAGTATAAAGAAGAGTTTAGAGGAAATATCCAAAAGAAGGGATAGGGAATTAGAGAAGATGGAAGGTATAATCGAACTTCTTTCCATGAAAGAGGAACTTCTAAAGCTAAAAAAGTACAAGATGATATCTGAATAAGAGAGATGATAGAGCTCTTGAAAGAAGGTTATGAGTAAATTGATAATTTTTTATTGGAGATGAAGGTATGAAGTTACCTGTAAGCAAGAATCCTGTGCTGATTTATCCTTTAGTTACGGAGATTGAAGACCAGACAATGTTGAAGATATATGATGTTGTTTTCTCTTCAAAGAATCCTATTAAAGACATCAATGCTCTTAGGAATAAGTTGAAGGATAAAAGGTTTTTTGAGAAATTCTTTCTACTTCTTACAGGTATAAAGATAGAAGAGGAGTTAGCAGAGCAGTTATGGGATGAGATAGCGAAGTATCATAATTATTTGATATCTTCTTTAGGAAGACCTATACATATAACGGCAACTATATCAGAGTATTTTTTGAATATTAAGAGATATTTGAAGAATCCTTCGGTGATGGATTTGATACTGACAGAAAAGATAAAGGACAAAATAATTCAAGATATTCTAACGGGAATGTATAAGGGCCATTTATTTGAGAAATTTGTGACAAGAGAGCTCAATAGGTCAAAAAGACATGGTCATAAATTTTCTTTGTTAATATTACAAATCAACGGACTTGAGAGTGCAACAATTTCTGGTCATACCTCAGTTGCTCTTCAAACTGTTATAAGTGTGGCTTCAATAATAAATTCATCGAAGAGAGCAGAAGATGAAGCGTTTAGGTTTAGCATGAGTAAATTCGGTATGATACTTCCACATACAGATAAGAAAGGTGCTTTACTTTTTGCTAATAGGCTACTCCACAGGATAAATGAAGAAGTTTTGAGCATATCGGGAGTTGTTTTTGGGTTAACGCTGAGTATGGGAATTCAAACCTATCCTGATGATGGTGAAGATGCAAAGACTCTTATATCTAATGTTGAAAAAGCTTGCTATAAATCAAAATTAGTTGGGCCTAACCAAATAGTTTACCAACTATGAATATTTAGTTATCGCAATTGAATTCAATTAGCAGTTGTTTCTTTTTTGAAACTTTAGTATCTAAATAGCCGCTATTTGCTTTAAACTCTTCACCAGTGAATATGTCTTTGCCTTTGCTTTCAAAAACACCTGCTACATAAGTTGGGATTTTTATACTTTTTTCCTCGTTAGCCTTTGAAATAACGCCTAAAAATGCCTTTTCTTCCGTGAATCTTACAAAAGCGAATGTGTCATCGTCTGCAAATAGAGGTTTATAAGCCCCTGTTTGTAGTGCTTCTTCAGAAGTTTTTAGTTTAATTAATGTTTTGTAAAGAGTTAAGAAATCTTTATTCCATTTTGTTTCATCCCATTCCATAGGGTATCTACATCCTTCTACACTGTCTGTTCTTCCTCTTAGCCCAATTTCATCACCATAGTATACTGAAGTTGTTCCGGGTAAAAGAAATAGTATTATCATCATTCCCTTATAAACATCAAAGTAAAATTTTTGTGAATTATGGAATCTTGGCATGTCGTGAGAATCTAGTAAGTTAAACTGTAGAAATGCTACTTGATTCGGTATTCTGGTGAAGTGTTGTATTATTTGCATTTCTAGGTCCGTTCCTGAATAAGCATCTAGATTCCTATTGAGTTCAACAATATTTCTTAAGAACCAGTCTACTTCTCCAGCGAAGCATCTAAGGGGTCTTGATGAGGCGAAGTAATTCATACATCCGTCTAATTGGTCTCCAAGTAAGTAGCTTATGTTGTCTTCCCAATGTTCTCCTATTAGGTAAGCATCTTTTTTGATAGACTTTACGGCTTCTCTAATTTTTTGGAATATTTCGTTTCCGAATTGGTCTCTGCCGTTCCTTCCAGTATCGTTTGCGACATCAAATCTCCAGCCGTCTATATCATAATTCTTTATCCAAAATCTTACGAGAGAGTTTTCATCTTCAAATATTATCTTCCTTAAAGTCTTTGAGTTATAGTTTAGCTGTGGTAAGTCATCTAATCCTGCCCAACCTCGGTAATTACCTTTGTCATCAAAGTAGTAAAATCCTCTTTCCTCAGAATTTGGGTCTTCCAGAGCCTTTTTGAACCATTTGTGTTCTGTGCCTGTGTGGTTTATTGAAACATCAAGGATTATTTTTATTCCATTTTTATGTAACTCTTCTACTAAATTTTTTAGCCCTTCGTTTCCGCCTAAGTGTGGGTCTACCTCAAAGTAATCTATACAGTCGTATCTATGGTGTGTGAGAGCTTTGAATATTGGGTTTAGGTATACGGCGTTGATGCCTAGTTCCTTGAGATAAGGTATTTTTTGAATTATTCCATACAAGTCACCACCATGGAAGTCTAAGCACCTTCCTTTTGAGTACGGTAACGGCTCTGAATTGAATTCTACCTTTAGGGTTTTGAATCCTTTGTATTCGTATTCACCAGTTTTCACCGCTAATTCTGGTTTGCCTTGAGCAAACCTATCAGGAAATATTTGGTAAAAAACGGATTTTGGTACCCAGTCAGGATTCTCAAAATCTGCTACTATTACAAAATCATTATCTTCTGTAGGGAAATATGAGAATATACCTTTTCTTGTGTAGAAGAAAACTTTATTACCTGTGTCTAATACAAAATGATAGTTAATGAATTTTTGGGAAATTTTTAGCCAGCCTGTGTAGTATACGAAGTTGTTCGTGTATTTGGAAGGTTGCATCTTTATGTACCTAGAGCCACCGTCTATTATTGCTCTTATGTAAGCATTCTTTACTGGGCTATTTTTAAGTAATCTGAGGCTAATTTTTATGTATTCGTTGAAAGTAGGATAGGGATTTGATACAAAGTGTTTGTTAACTTCTGAAAAAACAGATTTTTCCCAATTCATAGAAACCCCAATTATTCAATAGGTTCGTATCTGTCTTTACCATGTCTTAGTAGTAGATTCTCAACGTATGTTACAAGTAATTTACGTTGTTCATTTGGTAGTTCGTCAAATTCTACACCTATCTCGTTTCCGCTAGAATTTCTGACGATACACCACGCATCTATGTTTATAACCTTACCTTCATGAATTATTGGAAATTTAACTCTTATCATATCTCCAGGTACAAATACTTGCTTTACTTGTATTTTCATGCCTCCTTCGGAAATATCTACAATGTTGCATTTCCCTTTTATACCTTTAAATTCGTACTCTGCTTCTATGTTTACTGGTACTCTAGCATATCTAAAACCACTACTCGGTTTTTCCGTCCTATCCATATCCAATACCTTAAAATAAGAATAATTTACAAAACCTTCTCCTTTCAACTAGTAAGGATTTAAAAAACTCATAGGTTACTGCTGTTTATTAATTTAAAACAAGGATGTGATACGTAGCACAGGTACTTTAAGCACGATGTGCTATTAAGCACTAGTGCTACTAAGCACCCCACACCCTAATTGATGTAAAGAGCCAAAGCCTCTTTATAATTTCCAATGTTTGATAAGGAATTTCCGTTAGGACCCTACGAATTACCTCAAGTATCTTAAAAAAGTGCTGTTAAGTGCTCCACACAATCTAATCGTCTGAAGAGAGACCTCTTCTCTCTGCACTCTGTGATATAAAAAAAATTAAGAAAGTGCTATGAAGCACAAAGTGCTATTAAGCACATCACACATCTTTATCTTAGAGATACGAAGCATCTTTGCACTCTTAAAAGGTTTTATCAAAAAATAGTTCTTTCCTATAGGAGTACTTGAAGTACGGTGTGCTTTTGCTAGTTTATGTAAAAACTCACCTTATAAGATATATAAGTAGTGCTATAATCAAAGAATATTTTTTGCTCTAAATTCTTCTACCTAACTTACTTTTTGAAGAGAAACTTTGTTTATCTTTGGTAATTGAATAGAAGGTGTTCTTTAGTACAAAAATAGGTTTAAGCACTTGGGGAATGGTAGTAAGCTCTTGATACTTTTTCACTAGTAGCAAGGATGATTTAATTACTCTCACATGAGAAAAAGAGTGAATAACAATTAATGTGTTTTGATTAAAAAAATATTGAAAAAATTTTTTTAATCTTAGAAAATGATTTTATGGATATTAGTGAACTTGAGAGTAGGGGTATACCAAGAAATATTGCAGAGTTTCTACTTGAGAAGTTCAGAGAGAATCCTGATAGATTATTGATGTTTCTTAATTCGCTTCAGAAAGATATAATCGTTTTTAAAATGAAAATTTCTTTTTCCATATATTCTGGAGTGGTCATTTTGTTCTTGAATAAAAGGAGTGGTAGTATAGACTTTGTTAGAGCTTATTTTTCAACTGACCCGGAAATAACAAAGCAGAACATAGAGCTACCTTGGAAAGAGTTAGTGAAGAAAATTTCAGAAGGTTATTCTAGCTTTAGGATAGACGAAGATATATCCTCTAGAGTTCAGAAGTTATTCTACTCTGATGATAATTTTAGGAAGTCTTTGCTAAAAGTTACAGAGGAAGGTAAAACCTTAATAGACATTAGGAGATTCTTGTATACTTATATACCATTCATGTTTGGCGATGACAGAGCAGTAGTAAGATTTTCGTATGAAAGGATAGATTTGTTTGAATTCTATAATTTTCTCAAGAATTTGGGGATAGAAATCCCAAAAAGTTTGAAGTTTATAGAATTGGGTAAATTTGAAGCTACAGAGGAAGAACCTAAAGGTATTTATGAATTTGAGGTACAACCAGTTCTTGCACCTATTGAGGGTATGACTGTTGGTGAAATGAAGCAAGGTGATATTGTTTACGTTACTGTTAATCCTGAGCAGTCAACAGCTGAACTTTTTTCTGTAGGAAAGGAAGAGAGATCCACAGTGCTTTTCGTGAAAAAGCTAGATTTTGGTAGGTATCTTGTGTATGTGGAGTTGGGACCTGGTTTTATAGGTAAATTTATAACAAAAGAGGATATAAAAATTAAAGCAGAGAAGACGAAGTCAGAGGGTGTAGTAAAAGAACAGCTATTTGTCACTACTCAACCTCAACAAAAGCAGATTCCCGTTGAATTTACGGACCAGAAAATAGAAGAAGGGAAAGTTAGCGAAGGTGTATCTTTTGGTAAGGATGAAGGATTTGGTAATAAATTAATTTTTTGGCTAGTTAATATAGCGATAATAGCTGTTGGTATTGCTGTTGTGTTAATTTTACTTCTCTTCATGTAATTTTGTTCTAATTATTTGAGCTAACTTTTTGTAATCTTTTGGTATCGGTTTGCTTCCTTTTGGAGGTATTATGAATTCGTTTGTCATACCACCCTTGCTTTCTTTTGTTACTCCTAGTTCACTTGGTGTTATCTCAATTTTCCTAAACTCAACTGGTGAAAATTCTGGAGTTTGGTTTGTATTTTTTTGTTCTTCAAAACTTCCTAAAGACTCTTCTACTGAAGATTCTCTTTCAAATTCCGGAAAACTTGATTTAAGGGAAAACTCATTTAATTCGCTGAATGTCGTTTCTTCGGGAGTCCTATCAGCACTTTCAAAAGCAGATATTGATTCCTGGAAATTATCTCCGAAAGTGTACTCTTGACTCTTAGGTTCTGGAGATTCTTCTTTGACGCTACCGTATATTTCTTCTAGAGATATGTTTTCATCCTCTTCTTTTATGTCAATCCCAGTGTTGTTTGTACTTTCTTCAAAGATTTCAGGAGTGTAGTTCCGAAGTAATTGTTCTACTAGAAATAGAACTCCTCCCATTATTATCCCGCTTAGTATTGACCTCATAATTATTTCTAGAAAGTACCCTTTGTTTATAATCCCAACGATTATACCTATTACTAGACCTATCAAGAGTCCAAATATAGCCGAGACGGGTATTTTTATATTGTTTAAGTCTATCACAAAATTAAGTATAACCAATTATGTTGATTCTATTCAAATCTTTTGGATTGCACTGAAAAATTCACATGTTAAACATGTCACAGGTTAAACCTGTACGTGCTTTGTCTGCTTATTTAAAATTAAGCTTCTTTAATTAGTCTTTAAGCACTTAAGTGCTTAAAGCACATTAAGAATGTGCTATGAAGCACGGTCTGATATTGAAAAAATATCTATTTTTATATCGGGATGCTTGGTATTCCATTACCTTATTTATATGAAACCAAAGAACGATAGAGCTTCTAACTTACTTGGTTAGAAATGCTATCGCATTTCCAATTGGAGATGTTATAAAATATTACTTGATGTAAGGTTTTTAAAACACTTGTGTTTTAAACACAGGTTGTGAGCACCTTGGTGTAATTTGAATTTGAAGAGTTTTTTCTTTACAATCTAATTAATATTTTTTCAAAGGGGTTATTATGAGGTTAGGAGTTGTTAAGGAGACCTTTCCGGGTGAGAGAAGGGTTTCTATTATCCCTCAGGTTGTACCTGCTTTGGTAAAGATGGGTTTTGAGGTTATAGTTGAGAGTGGAGCAGGGGTAGGAGCTTATTATTCTGATGAAGATTACAAGAACTCTGGTGCTGTTATTGGTAATAGAGATGAAGTTTTAAATTCGGATATTATAACTTATGTAAGAGCACCAGGAGCAGACAAAAATAACCTTTCGGATTTGGATAAAATCAAGAGTGGTTCTATCATCATAGGTATGACTGAGCCATTGGCTAATCCTGAAGTTGCAAAAGTTGTTGCTAGTAAAGGTATTATTTCTTTTTCTCTTGAACTCATACCGAGAATAACTAGGGCTCAGAGTATGGACGTACTGAGCTCAATGGCTACAATTGCTGGCTATAAAGCTGTTTTGATTGCTGCTGAGCACTTGCCTAGGGTTTTCCCGATGTTCATGACTGCTGCTGGTAACCTGATGGCTGCTAAAGTTTTTGTTTTGGGAGCAGGAGTTGCCGGGTTACAAGCTATTGCAACTGCTAAGAGACTTGGTGCTGTTGTTGAAGCTTATGATGTTAGACCTGAGGTTAAGGAACAGGTTCAAAGTGTTGGTGGAAAGTTTATAGAGTTGGGATTAGAGACAAAGGAGGCTAGCGATAAGTCAGGTTATGCTAAGGCAATGTCTGAAGAGTTTTATCAGAAGCAAAGAGAAATGATGTTAAGGGTTTTGGAGTATAGTGATGTTGTTATATCCACTGCTTCTGTTCCAGGTAAAAAAGCACCAGTTTTGATAACAAAAGAGATGGTTGAGAGGATGAAACCAGGATCAGTAATTGTTGACCTAGCTGCCGAGAAAGGCGGGAACTGTGAGCTTACCAAACCTGGTGAAATATATGAGTACAATAATGTGAAAATAATAGGGCTCATCAATTTACCGAGTACAGTACCTGTACATGCTAGCCAGATGTACGCGAACAATATTAAAAACTTCTTATCATTGTTAGTCAGGGATGGAAAGATAAATATAGATGTTTCTGATGAGATAATATCTTCTACCTTGGTTACTAAGGATGGAGAGATTGTTAATCAGCTTGTTAAAAGAGCATTAGGTGAATAGGAGGTGTGTATGGATCCAATAATTGCAGCTATAATTCTTTTTGTTTTGGCTCTGATTATAGGTTTTGAGGTTATAACTAAGGTACCACCAATATTACATACTCCTTTGGTTGTTGCTTCGCACGCTATGGCTTCTATAATGGTCGTTAGTGCTATTGAGGTGACTGGTAAAGCTAATACATCTTTGACAACTATTCTTGCGTTTATTGCTCTCCTTATGGGGACTATCAATGTAGTTGGTGGTTACTTCATAGCTGATAGAATGTTGGCAATGTTTAAGGGTGATAAAAAGAAAAAGTAGGAGGTTAATATGGATTTTCTAAGGAATGTTGCTACTGAGTACCAAACAGTTTTTTATCTTTTCACAGTAATATTTTTCATTTTTGGTCTTAAGTTGCTCACTTCTGCTAAGACTGCTAGGAAGGGTAATCTTCTCAGTGCTCTTGGAATGCTTATTGCTATAACGGCTACGCTCCTATACAAAGGCATACTCTCGTATGATTTGATAATTATAGGGTTGGTGATAGGTTCTATCATTGGTGTTGTTTCTGCTTATGCTGTTGACATGAGAGCTATACCTCAGTTTGTTGCTATACTTAATGGGTTTGGTGGTGGCGTTTCGGCTTTGGTCGCTATTGTTGAGTTCTTGAAAGGAGAGTTACCTGTAAATGTTCAGAAGTTGCCATTTGATGAAGCTACTAAGGCAATGTATTTCCATGGAGCTGTCTCTCTTGATATGTTTGTAGGAACTATTACATTCTGGGGTAGTATGGTTGCTTTTGCTAAATTACAGAGACTCATAACTGAAAGACCTATAGTTTTACCTGCTAAGAATCTCATCAATTTCCTATTACTTGTAGGTATAATTGTTTTTGCTGTTCTTCTTACTCTCTACCCTGAGAACATACTTTACATGATTGGTATACTTGTTCTTGCTTCACTGCTTGGTTTGTCTCTTACTCTTGCTGTTGGTGGTGCTGACATGCCCGTTGTCATTTCACTCTTTATATCCTATGCAGGTCTTTCGGCAGGTACATTAGGATTCGTTTTCTTAAACCACGGGCTTATAATGGTTGGTGCTCTTGTTGGTGCTTCTGGCTTGATTTTGACTAGGATAATGGCTAAGTCAATGAATAGAGATTTCTACGGGATACTACTCGGTAATATAACTCCTCCAGAGATGGCAGAATCAAAGGATAGTAAAGATTTCTACCAAGGCAAAGTTAAGTCTACAACTCCTGAAGAGGTTGCTATGATTTTGGAGTCTGCAAATACCATTGCAATAGTGCCAGGTTATGGTTTGGCTGTCGCTCAAGCTCAGGGTGCTGTTAGAGACCTTTATAATGAGCTGACTAAAGACGGTAAGGAAGTTTATTTTGCTATACATCCTGTTGCTGGTAGAATGCCAGGACATATGAATGTTTTGCTTGCTGAGGTTGACATACCTTATGATAAGTTAAAAACACTTGAGGAGAGCAATGAGCTCTTGCCTGATACGGATGTCGCTATAGTTGTTGGTGCTAACGATGTTGTTAACCCTATGGCTAGAGATGCTAAGGACACGCCAATTTATGGTATGCCTATACTTGATGTTGATAAGGCTAAAACGGTTATTGTGATAAAGAGAAGTTTAGCTCCAGGTTTTGCTGGAATACCTAACCCTCTCTTTATCAAAGAAAATACCCTTATGTTATTTGCTGACGCTAAACCGGGATTATCTGAGATACTTAGGGAATACAAAGGGCTTAAGTCTTAATTATTTTTTAAATGAGGGCTCACGCCCTCATCCTGTAAACTTGAAATTATTAGTTTACCCTTTCTAGAATAATTCAAGGTTATGAAATTGTTAAGATTTGTGGTAATTGTGTTTTTGCTTCTTTTTGTTTCTACTTCGGTTTTTGCTCAGAATGTTCCACTGCCTAGGTTTACTATCGGTGTTGACCAGGCTAGGAGTCCTCAAGAAGTTTCCGTTTCACTTCAAATTCTTCTACTTCTGACTGTACTTTCTTTAGCTCCTTCAATTCTAATAATGTTAACATCTTTCATAAGGGTATATATAGTTTTGGCTTTTATACCTAGAGCTTTGACTACTCAAAATATTCCGCCTAACCAGGTTATAGTGGGATTGGCGCTTTTCGTAACTCTTTACATAATGTGGCCCATATTCACAAAGTCTTACAATGAAGGTATAAAACCCTACATTGATGGTAAAATGGAGATAGGTAAAGCATTTGATAACACTATGAAGCCTTTTAGAGAGTTTATGTTTAAGCAGACTAACGAAAAGTACATATATCAATTTATCAAATTAGCTAATTTACCGAGACCTAAGACAAAAGATGATGTCCCTACTTATGTTCTTATCCCAGCATTCATAGTGAATGAACTTACTGTTTCTTTTTACATGGGAGCCATATTGCTTATTCCTTTTTTGATAATAGATATAGTTGTTTCTAGCTTACTAATGTCCATGGGTATGTTTTTCTTACCGCCTGTTGTTGTATCTTTCCCTGTGAAAATACTTTTCTTTTTCCTCATAGATGGGTGGTCCCTGACAATAAATAAACTTGTTCTTAGTTTTTTCTAAACTACAGAAAAGTAGTTTTTACCTATTAAGAGTACTTAAAACACAAGGTTCTTCCAACAGAATTGAAGATTTGTTGAAAAAACCTTCTGAGAATTTTCACTATTTTAGGTCAAAGGTGTGAAGTTATGATGTTGTTTTTTAGAAGGTTTTTGTTTTTATTTCTTATTCTTTTTGGTATCTTCAGGTTTTCTGAAGCTATGTTGGTAGAGAATGATGGTATCATTGAGGTTTTCCCTTCAGTACCTCAAAAAAATTTGAAATTGGGGTTAATGGATATTGGGTTTTCTTATAAATTCTATTCTTTGGGTGTAGATACAAAAATAAAGTGGCCCCAATACATTATAGGTATCTACAATGCTGAAATTAAATTAGTACAAGAAATAGAGTTGTTAAGTGATAGAATTACGATGTTTGGTGCTTCATTAGAAGGTATAATAGATGAAAGTGACAAAGTGTTAAGAGCCTATTCAATATCAAATTTTAGGGTAAATCCACCTATTTCTACAGTTTTCTTGAGTTTGGCGCAGGAAATTATTCCTTATAATGTCTTTGTTTTAGGTTTCACTTTTAAAATTTCAAGTGGTAGTGAAGCTAATGAGAGGTTTGTGGGTGGATTTGTGTACTCTGAATTTTTGTCTTTGGGTGAAAAATTTTATTTGCCAATCTATTTTGAGTTTCTGACAAAATTAGATGGCCAAGACAGTAGGATACTCTTTTGTAGTAATTTCGTTCATTCTCCAATGTACTCAATTGGAATGACTATTTCTCTGTGGGATAGCCTTCTTAATTTACAACTGGGTATGATTTATCCAGGAACTAGTTTTGAGGTGAAAGAATTCAAAATCAGTCTGCCAGTTATTCCGTACCTTAATATTTACTTTTTGTTGTAGTTTATCATTTATGTAATACTTTATAGCGTATGAAATACGCTTATGGAAAGTTATATTTGATTGTAAAAAACTCAGAGATTTAGTAGACATAAAAGTATTTAAAATTACTTTTTTCTTTTGTGCCTTAAGCACAAAGTGCTTTAAGCACTTATTCAACTGCTGAAGAGTTTGTAGGAGTCAGAGCCTTTTACAATAAATAGTAAGTTTGCAAAGTCTTCTAAGGATGCTAAAAGCACATTGGTGCTGAAGAGCACATTAGAAAGAGTATATTTTGCCTCTTATCAGTTTTATCAATGTGTACAAAGTCACTATAGTTATAGTTGCAATTAAAGATGAAGTTGTAAAGCTGTCCACTACTATTCTTGTGTCATATAGTCTTGAGTATAGAGCTCCCGAGGATGCCCAGATTATTGTTAGGGCGTAGAATATGTCGTTTCTGAAAAACAACACTGACAGAGTTATGAATAGTAAGAGTATTGAACCACCTAGTCCCCAGAAATCTTGGTAGTTTAAGTAAAGCGTGAAGTTTAGTTTTGTCAGTAAAACTAGAAGATTTAAGAGTGTAGCTACTGTTATCCATCCTAAGTATATACTGAATGGTACGTACATGAATAATTTTTCAACCCGAGAAACTTCTAGTTTCCCGATACCTATACCTTTGTAAACCATTATTAGCGATATGAGAAGTAAGAGAATGGATAAGAACGAAATTTCTATCATTTGATAGTGCCAAGCAAAAACCCAAGATATGTTAAAAACTGAACTCAAGAAAAACCATATACCTGGCTTTAGAATTATATGATTTTCTTTTTTGATAATTGAATAAATTTGATAACCAATAAAAAGAATCAGAAGTAGGTATATAATCCCCCATATAGAGAAGGAAAAGCCTGGGGGTGTCAGTATAGTGAAGTACTTATTTGATATATAATCTGGTTTTATGCCTCCTATTATACCTAAGGTTGACATGAGATTAATAGTAATCATAGATATTAGCCCTACTATGTTTAAGATTAGATATGTTATAACTTTTTTATTTGACATGTCCTCCTCCTTCATTTGAATTGTAATTGTAAGATAATTCATTTTCAATGTAATGTATTTAGCACTTTGTGTTTGAAACACTTCGTATCAATTAGCACTTGTGCTTAATAATGTTAGTGCTGAGTAGTACTTTTTTGTTTAGATGTTGTTGAGAATGAGGTAGGGCAAAGCCTTTCTGAGAAATGGTGTGGGAGATAGAATTACTTGAAATGTGCTTTCAGCACATTCTTAATTAAGTCATAAATAGCGAATTTTCCTGAAGAGTCCTGTGCTTAAGAAGCACTTTGAGTATAAAAGTTAGAAAAGGGACCTTTTTTAGTTGTATAATTCAGTAATGGTATTCAAAAAGCTGTGCTTAGTTCTTGTTTTGTTCTTAGTTTTTGGTCACTCGTACGGAGATTTTATTTTGATACCTATGGATACGAAGCAAGTGGATCATCTTAAACCTTATGGAATTGTTTACAATACATTAGCAAATGGTATTGAAGCGTACTGGTTTCTGAATTATAGGGGTGGGAGTTTTGTTGTACCTTTGAATAGATTTACAGAAGAATTGTTGAAGAAGGAAAATATTGTTTATCAGGTGGTAACTAGTGAGGACTGGGTAAACCTCTCAAGTCTTACGAATACTGAAAATATGAATATAATAAAGTTGACTAAAGCGCCAAGAATAGGATTATACAGACTCAAGATAGATTTGCCTTATGACGATGCTGTTGAGATAGCTTTGAAGTATGCGAATATTCCGTTTGTTGAGCTTACTGATGAGGATATTCTTGAAGGGAAGCTAGAAGAGTATCAGATAGATTGGCTTCATTTTGACCATGAAGATTTTACCGGCCAGTTTGGTAAGTTTTTTTCTAGTTATGGCTCTTCTCCGTGGTATATAAAAATGGTTTCATGCCTTGAGAATATGGCGAAAAGCAAAGGTTTCAGGAGTGTAAGAGAAATGAAAGCTAAGGTAGCAATGAAGATAAGGGAATATGTAGAGAACGGAGGATTCCTTTTTGGTATGTGTGCTGGAACTGATACCTTGGATATAGCTTTGTCTGCAATTAATACTGATATTGTGCCTGAAATTTTTGATGGTACACCTGTTGATCCTAATTATTCTTCAAAACTAAACTTTGATATAACCTTTGCTTTTAAAGATTTCTCAATTATTACTGACCCTTATGTTTACGAATACTCTGACATTGATTATCCGAACTACGCTATTTCTTACAATCATCCGAATTATTTTTATTTGAAAGAATTTTCAGCAAAGTACGATCCTGTGAGTACTATGTTGGTACAAAATCATACGACTAAGGTAAAGGAATTTCTGGGGCAAACAACAGCATTTAATAAAGGGAAAATGAAAGAAAGTATTACAATCCTTGCTGACTATGGTGATAGTTTGCCTGGTTATGCTAAGTATATAAGAGGTGAGCTTGGCAAAGGTGCTTTCTGTTTTTTAGGTGGGCATGATCCTGAGGATTATTCACACTATGTTGGTGACCCGCCGACTGATGTTTCCCTTACACCTAATTCGCCAGGCTACAGGTTGATACTAAACAATGTTTTGTTTCCAGCATCAGAAAGGAAAAAAAGGAAAACATAGGTGGTTTTATGAAGGTAGGTATTATCGGAGCAGGTAGTTGGGGTTTAGCTTTGTCAATAGTTTTTTCAAAAAATAATGATGCTAAGTTGTGGGTTAGAAGGAGAGAAGTGATAGATTACATCAGGAAATATGGCGAGAGCCCTGATTATCTCAAAGGGGTGAAAATTCCTTCATCAGTCACTTTGGTTTCAGAGCCTCAAGATTTGAGTGATAGAGATGTTGTTTTTGTTGTTGTACCTTCAAAGTATCTAAGAGGTACTTTAAAGGAATTCAGGGAGGTTCTCAAAGGCAAAATAGTAATAAGCTGTACCAAGGGGTTAGAGTTTGAGACATTAAAGTTTCCAACGGAGATAATAATTGATGAAATAGATGTTTCTGATGTGGGTGTTCTTTCGGGACCTAGTCATGCTGAAGAAGTGGCTTTAGGATTACCGTGTGCTATTACCTTGGCAATGGATAACCTTAATCTAGCTAAAGAAATACAATCTTCAATAAGTTCTGAGAGTTTTAGGGTTTATGTTTGGGATGATATAAGGGGTGTTGAGATTTCGGGCGTTACGAAAAATATAATAGCTATTGCCGCAGGTGTATGTGATGGGCTAATGTTAGGAGATAATGCTAAAGCGTCTCTTATAACTAGGGGACTTCATGAAATTTCTAGGTTTGGGATTAAGATGGGAGGAAAGTTTGAAACATTCTTTGGGCTTTCTGGTGTGGGTGACTTAATAGTTACATGTACTAGTAGGCATAGTAGGAATAGGGGACTTGGCGAAAGAATAGCAAAAGGTGAGAAACCTGAAGAGGTAATAAAAAGTTCAAAGATGGTTGCAGAAGGGTACTATAGTACACCTGCAATAAAGAGATTAGCAGAAATAAATAATATTGAAATGCCGATAGTGAATGAAGTTTTTTCCCTTCTTTATGAAGGGAAATCACCATTCGAATCACTTAGAAACCTTATGAGTAGGAGCTTGAAGATAGAGTTTTATCAGAATTTTTAGAACATCTTGAGGAAGTGCCAGATTTTATAAAAGGCTTCTTTTATGACATCTTGCATCAATGTTAGTATAGGACCAATAAAAATTATGACGAGTATTAGCCCTAGTACCATTTTTACATCAAAACCAAGGTTTAGAACGTTCATCTGTGGAGCTGTTTTGGCTATAATGCCTATAACTATGTCTACTATGAAGATAACACCTATTATTGGTATGGAGATTTGTAGAGCGATGAGGAACATCGCATTGAATCCACTAACAATAAACTTTGCAGCTGCCTCTATTGTTTCTATTCTGATATTTGAAAGCCATATTTTTTTGTAGCTTTCAATTATTGCCTGAAATGATAGAAATGGCCCATTAACTGCAATAAAAACCATTGTTGCGAATATTAGGAGTAATGTACCATAGGTTGGTATGCTAGTTTCAGAAAGAGGGTCAACAACTTCTATGAATCCAAGCCCAAATGAGGTAGAAAATATTTGAGCAGCTAATTGAAAAGCAGAGACTATTAAGAAAACGAAGAAACCAATGAGCAAACCTATTATCAGCTCGCCAACAAGCAAAAAGAAAAAGTCTCCTAGACTTTTTGGTAATTCATATCCCATCTGAGATATGATAGGGAAAATTATATACGATAGAAAGAATGCTAGTACCACTCTTATCCTATTGGGTACATTGATGCCACTGAAAAGTGGTAGTATTGAAAGCATGCCCATTGTTCTTGTAAATGCCACCAGAAAAAATTGAAAGTTGTATATGAGGAAGTTGACTATATCAACAGGCATATCTAGTATTCTTCTTTACCTTTGTACACACTAGCGAAGAGGTATCCGTAAACAAATCCGGCGATGTGAGCAATCCATGCGACACTTGATTGTGGGTTAGCTAGAGCATTTATTACTTGGTAGACGAACCAACCACCTATGTACCATATCGCAGATATGGGTATAATCGTTATGAAGAAGAATAAAATTAATGTAGCAATCTCCGCTTCAGGGAAATACCTAAGGTAAGCACCTAAGACAGCACTAATAGCTCCACTAGCTCCTACTAAAGGTGTTGAAAGACTGGCTAGTAATGCTTTGTTAGAGTAGGCGTTTTCTATGTTTAGATTCCAATTTGTTGTATAGAGTATTTGGGAAATAGCGGCTATGATAGCTCCACCTAGATAGAATAAAAGAAATATTATAGGTCTCATCCTTGCTTCAACATCATTAGCAAATATGAAGAAAAACCACATGTTGCCTAATATGTGCCAAAAGTTAGCATGAATAAATGAATATGTTACGAGTGTTATATATGGATAGTATGGAATGTCGGAAATTATTTCATTTGCTTTCAGTATTTTTAAAGGAACTACCCCCCATTCTCTAAAGAATGCTTGAACATCTGGAATAAGAAAGCTCTGGTAGATAAATACGATAACATTGGATATTATTATCAGTGTCATGAATGGAGTGAAGGTAATGTCACTTCCTCTGTTGTTTATGTCAAATAACGGAATAAACATTTTCTACTCCTTAACTGAACCTAATGTTACGCTTTCTACTAATTCTTTTCTTATGTACATGAATAGAAATACTACTGGTATTGATACTAAAACTACGGCAGCTGCAAAGCCTGAAAGGTCATTGTTGTCAAGTAATGATTTTATGCCTGGTGGTAGAGTGTAAAGCGAAACATCTGATAGGAATACAAAAGAAATAGCGTATTCATTCCAGCATGTGACGAATGAAAATATGAAGGATGTTGCTAAAGCAGGACGTGATATAGGAATTAGTACGTATCCAATTAGCTGTAACAAATTCGCTCCATCAACTACGGCAGCTTCTTCTATATCAGAAGGAACTGTATCAAAGAAGCCCTTTAGTATCCATATAGAGAAAGGTAATGTTGTGGCTAGATATGCCAAACTTAATCCTTGGAGTGTTCCGATTAGTCCTAGTAGTGACATTATTATCAAGAAAGGAACTATCATCATTGCAATTGGGAAAAGCTGAGTTACAAGTAGTGATATTAGGAATACTCTTCTGCCGGGGAATTGGTACCTTGATATGCCGTATCCTGCCATGAATCCTATGAATGTACTAACAAATGCCACACTAGCAGCGACTATAGCGCTGTTTAAAAGCCACTGTAAGAAATTAGGATCTGTAAGAATATAGAGATAGTTTCCTAGTGTAAGGCTAGATAGATGTAATCTCCCGTGAAGTATTTCTGAGAATATAGTCCTCATTAGATCCCTAGAGTAAAAAGATATTAAAACTACCCAAAGTACAGGTAAAAGAAGTAAGATTACGGACAATATCAAAAATAATTGAATTAATACGTAATAAATCCTTTTCATAATCCCTCCTAATAAGTTCTTTCGGTTAGTTTTGTTATTCTGGCAAATGCTAGTATGTAGATAAGCAATATGATGAAAACTAGCGTAGAATAGGCGGCAGCATATCCATAAGTAAATACTCTAAGGTCTGGTCTCGAAACAAAATCGTATATTCTTGTTATCAGTATGTCATACGCGTCATTCCCACCGGTGTAGAGGTAGACAATGTTAAAGTTATTAAAAGTCCATATAGAGGAGAGTAGTACTGATGGTAGTAAGGTAGGCCTTATTAAAGGTAGATAAATAGAAAAGAGTCTTGTAAACCATCCAGCACCATCTATTAATGCAGCGTCTTTTACCGATTCAGATATTCCTTGTAATCCGCTTAATGTTACAATCATTATGAATGGGAATGCATACCACGCACTAACAAAGCAAATCGATAAGAAGTATACTGTACTGTTTGCGTATATATTGAACCCTTCCAGACCTATTGAATCAAAAAGTTGTTTGAAGACACCATATTGACCTAGTGCTTCTCTCCACAGAAGAGCGCTAATGTATGTTGGAATTACCCAGGGTAAGATGAGAAGAACTTGGTATATCCCTCTTAGTTTTACTTTGTTATCGTTGAGGATAACAGCGAATAAGACACCTAGTGTTACCTGAATTATAACTGAGAAGAAGGTATAAAGGAATGTGTTGATTAACACCTGATAGAAATTAGTGAAATTCCTTACGAAGAAAGGAGATGATTCTACTATTTCTTTTGATTTTTCGAATCCTATCATCGCTAAGATGTGGTGAATATTCAGTATGTCTTGGTAGTTGTATAATCCTACGAATTGCCTAGCAAGGTTGAGGTCAGATAGGTATCTAGATAGAGAGGTAAAACTCATTATTATGGTAAATAGGAAAGGTACTCCTATCAGTATAAATACTAGCAATAAAGCTAGAATGATGAATATGTAAACAACACTGTAGTTATAAAATGCATTTAGCCACTTCTCTAGCCCACCTTTAGCAGAATAGTAAAATACGCCAAGTGATAATAAAAATGCTATGAGGTATATTAGTGTGAATGGTGTTAAAAATAAATTTTGATAGTATTTTAAAGAACTAGGTTCAATTTCAAAAGTTCCGTCAGTTGATGTATAAGAAATTGCTTTTATGTCTCCTACTTCTTTCGATAGGTATTGAACAAATTCTTCTTTGCTGTTTACAAGCTCTTTTTCTTGGAGTGATTTGAATAGATCGCTTATTAGTGGCTTTACCTCTTCAGCTTTGGAATATACTGTATAGTTTAAGTAGTTAGAGTATGATGAGTATAATATTAGTGCTACTACTATGAGTAGAGCTATACCTACGTATAGCTTTATTTTCTCAGGAAGGAACTTTATGGGTATGAAAATCAAAGCTAGGATTAGTGAGAGGATGAAATAAAATATAAGAGGTGTATATGGGAAGACAAAAGGTTTTTCTATGTATCCCACTCCTACTGTTAGGTCCTCATCTTTGAAAGTGTAGCCTTTTATTACTTCATCGTATCCTACGAAGGAGCCTCTATTTCTTTCTTCAACTACGAAATTATTTTCTGTTGAGTCCTTTTTTATTCTAAATAGGTTCTTTATTGATATTTTCCCTTTATCTAAGCTTTCGATGTCAGAAGAAGCTATTAATTTTTCTCCCTTTATTACCTCTATATTCCATAGGTTTTTGGTAAGTAACTCGTTTTCATCTGCCGGTAAACCGTAATTTGTTACGATGTAACCTAAAATGTATGAGAAATCTTTGAATTTTGGGTTTTCTTCTTTTTCTTTAGCTGTTTCTTTTCCTTTCGGTTTGCTTTGAAAGAGTAGGTCAAAGCCTGAGGATTCTTCTTCATAGAATGAAAGCCATGATTTACCTTTTTTGGTTTGGCTTTTCGTTCCTGTCTCATTGGTGGTAGCACCACCGTATTTGTCGTAAATCAATTTAGATGTATTCATTAATGCAGTTATTTTTATTTCTGTCTTGAAGTTTTCGATTGAGTTTGATGTTATCCAGAGGTGTACAAATAGTAGGAAGAATAGCAAAAATATTGAGAGGAAGGCTGCCCAGAAAAGCCTTTGCCCTTCTGAAAAGACATACTTCTTTACGAAAAGTTTCATGTACCTACTCCTTTGACTTTATTTTATTATCAATAAAAACTTAGGAACATTCAAGAAACTTGATAGTTATGTTCCAAACTTATAAAATAGGGAATATATCTCTGAGGTTTTCCATTCTTCTAAAAATCTTCTAGAGAGGTTTTTTATGTTTGGTGATATTGAAAAGGAAATTGAATCTAATTCTTTTGAGTCAAATCTCTTTTCTAAGTCTCAAGAAAATATTTTTCAGGATGAGTTGAAGGAGACTGAGCCTGTTGAGGTTGAGCCAAAAGAGGACGAATTCAAAGAGACATTAGAAAGCATTAAAGAAGAAGTTGAAGCTGAGGAAATCCCTTCTAAGCCTTCGAAAAAAATTCTTTCAGATGATATAAGAGAGCTTTATCTTGATGATCTCAAGGAGAAGAGTGCTGATGAGCTTCTAGAGTTTCTAGAGCAGGCTTATGGTTATAAACTAACATCATACAGAACGAAACAAGATATATTGTTTAAAATTGTTGAAAATCATACTAAACTTGGTGGTATAGTCTATGGTAGAGGAGTTTTACAGATTCTTACGGACCAAAACCAAGGATATGGTTTTCTGAGGTCAGAGAAACATAATTACTTACCTGTACCTGGTGATATATATGTAGCACAAAGTCAGATAAGGTCTTTGGGGTTAAGAACAGGTGATGAGATTGTTGGTACTATCAGACCTCCGATGAAGGAAAACGAAAGGTATTTTGGATTAATAAAGGTAACACATGTTAATGGAGTTCCTTTCACAGGTCCTCTTCACAGAAGACCAAATTTTGAGGATCTCACGCCGATGTTTCCTACAGAGAAGTTCAATTTGGAGTACTCGCATGATGATGTTGATACTAGGATAGTTGATATGTTTGTCCCGATAGGTAAAGGGCAGAGAGGTATGGTTGTATCTCAGCCTAAAGCTGGAAAAACAACATTGCTTAAGAAAATTGCAACAGCAATTCGTAAGAATCACCCCGAAGTTGTGATGTTTATATTGTTAATAGATGAAAGACCTGAGGAAGTAACAGATTGGAAGAGGTCACTTAAAAATGTGACAGTTATAAGTTCAACGTTTGATGAGGAGCCGCATAGACATGGAGTAGTTGCCGAAATGGTTTTAGAGAGAGCTAAGAGACTAGTAGAAATGAAGATGGATGTTGTTATACTTCTTGATAGTTTGACAAGGTTAACGAGAGCCTATAACCAGATAATGCCACCGACGGGTAGAATAATGTCGGGTGGTATAGAAGTTGGTGCATTCCAGAAACCTAAGTACTTCTTTGGTTCGGCTAGGAAGATAGAGGAGGGTGGGAGTTTAACGATTATAGCTTCTGCTTTGATAGATACAGGTAGTAAGATGGATGAGGTGATATACGAAGAGTTTAAAGGTACAGGCAATATGGAGATACACTTGAGTAGAGATTTGGCTAACAAGAGGATTTTCCCAGCTATCGACCTTAAGCTTTCAGGTACGAGAAGAGAGGAACTATTGCTACCTGACGATAAACTTCATAGGATATGGTTGCTTAGAAGAGCAATAAGTGATATGAGCAATGAGGAGATAATACAGAAGCTTACGGAAGTTCTATTGAAAACGAGGAATAATGACGAATTTTTAGAGAACTTACAGCAATTCTAAGTATATGGATATATCAAAGTGTACCGTAATAGTTCCTGGAAGTTCAGCTAATATAGGGAGTGGCTTTGATACCTTCGGTTTGGCAGTGAGCATATATGCTTACTTTTCGTTTAGAGAGAGAAAAGGGAAAGTAATAGAGTACTTCGGGGTAGGACCTAAGCCTGAAGAGGACGAGTCAAATATAGTCTTTGTTTCTTTTTCTCGTATTTTGAAGGAATTTAGAGAAAAAATACCTACTGATTTGTCGATATGGGTAAAGAATCATATCCCCATAAAGAGGGGATTGGGAAGTAGTTCTTCTGCTATTGTGGGAGGATTGACATTAGGTTATCTCTACTTACTTAGTAGAGGCAAGATAAAAGGGGAGTTAGAGGATTTTAAAGTAGCAAAGGAAAAGGTAATACTACCGTTGGCTATTGAGATTGAAGGACATCCTGACAATGTGACACCTGCTATAATCGGAGGGTTTTCTGTATGTAGCCTCGACGGCTACAATAAATTTGATAAGATTGATTTTCCTGAAGATATAAAACTCGTTTTTGTAATGCCTGAGTTTGAAGTTTCCACGAAGGAAGCTAGAAAAGTTTTACCCGAGATGTACCCCCTTGATGATGTTGTAAAAAACATGAAGTATGCTGTTAGCTTGATTATCGGAGTGATGAAAAGAAGATATGATTTAATTAAAATCGGTTTAAAAGATGAACTACATCAGAAGTATCGGAAACACTTGTACAAAGGGTTTGAGAAGATCTTAGAACTTGATGGTAGAGAATTTGAAACTCCTTATATAGGTAGCTTCGTTTCTGGTAGTGGCCCTACATTTTGCCTTATGTTTTTGGGCGTTCCGAAATTCAATGACTTGGCTAGAATAAGAGACTTTTTATCTAAAGAAACCTCTATTGATTATGACATACAAATACTATCGGTTGATAATTTGGGTGTGAGGATTATTTAATCTACTTTTTAATTCATTTTTTGAACTTCACAACTATGCTGCCTATCTTTGTGTCTATAACTTCGTATCCCATTTCTGTGAGTCTGTTTCTTATTTCATCTGCTTTGGAGAACTCTCTGTTTTTCCTTAAATTCTCTCTTTCTTCTAGCATTCTAAGAGCTTCTTGAGGTACTTCGTCTATATCCATGTCAAAGAAATCTAGAACTCTTTTTACATCTGCAAGAAACCTTAGTATTTCTTCAGCTTCCTTTGAGGAGATGGCTGTAATATTTGTATTTTCAAATTCTGAAATAAGAGAGAATACAATACCTAGTGCTTCAGGTACATTTAGGTCATCATCCATTGATTCTACGAACTTATTTTTAGCATTTTCTATGATGTCTAGTTTTGTAGGTGGTATTTCATTGTTTTTTGATAGGACTTTTTTCATTTTTGCTATGAATAACTCTAAATTCTTTACAGTACTTTCCGCTTGTTTCACTTTTTCTTCTGTAAAGTCTAAGGGTTTTCTATAGTGAGTTGATATTAGGACTAATCTTATAGCTTTTGGGCTGTAGCCTTTAGCTACTAGGTCCCTTAAGGTAAAGAAATTACCTTCGGATTTTGACATTTTCCTTCCGTTTATCATTAGATGTTCTACGTGGAACCAATATCTTACAAACTGTTTTCCAGTTTTACATTCGGATTGAGCAATTTCGTTTTCGTGGTGAGGGAATATTAAGTCTACTCCACCACCGTGAATATCTAAGGTATCTCCTAAATATTTAGTACTCATGACGGAACATTCAATGTGCCATCCTGGCCTTCCTTTGCCTATTTCCGTTTCCCAATATACGTTTCCATCTTCTTCTTTCCAAGCTTTCCAAAGTGCAAAGTCAACAATATCCTCTTTTGAGTATTCGTCAACTCTGACTCTACCGCTTGCGCCGGGCTTTATGTTTGATTTATCTAACTTTGACAGTTTCCCATATTCTTTGAATGATGAGATATCAAAATATACTCCGTCTTCAGTCTTATATGCATGTCCTTTTGACATTAAAACTTTTATGAACTCAACTATGTCATTTATTGTTTCCGTTGCTCTGGGGTAGTAAGTAGCTTTTTCTATTCTCATTGTTTCTAAGTCTTCAAAGAAGGCTTTTGCGTACCTGTCTGTGTATTCTTTTAGGGAAATTCCTTCTTTCATTGCACCTCTTATGGTTTTATCGTCTACATCTGTAAGATTCATGACAAATGTAACATCGTATCCTCTGAACTTCAGATATCTATGAAGTATATCTGACATTACAAAAGTTCTAAAGTTGCCTATATGGGCAAAGTCATAAACTGTAGGTCCACAGAAGTACATTCTTACTTTGTTTCCTTCCAAAGGAATAAATTCTTCTACCTGTCTTGAAAGTGTATTATATATCCTCATAAGTAAAAAATTATCAAGTTGCTGTGAAAATTTTTTCAAGAAGATTTTTGAAAAACAGGCTTAGCCTATTTTTACAAAGTAAACAACAATATTAGAATTTGCCATTCATCTTTTATCTGCTTTAAGTGCATGACAGCTATTAAAATTTAGTAAAGATTTCAAGGGAGGCGGTAGCCTCCCTCTAAAGTTAGTGCTTACATTAGGTATTTTTCAAGTGACTTGAGCGTTAAAATATAATTTTGTATATGGTTTCTTATGATAGCGTTTTTGAAGAAGAGTGTGAAGTATTATCCAATAGAAGGGTGGGGAAGTATCACGAAATAACTTTTTCTTCTAAAAGAATAGCAAAAGCTATAAAGGTTGGGCAGTTTGTTAATATAAAACTAAATAGAGTCTTCTTTAGAAGACCGTACACCCTCCTTTTTAAAGACAATGGTAAGTTCTCCATATTGGTTAAGGTGGTTGGTAGAGGTTCTAAGGAGTTATCTGAGGTTACTGAGGGGAAAAGTTTGAGTATAATAGGACCTTTAGGGAATTCTATATTTGATTTTGATATCACAGGTGGTGAGAGTGTTTCGATGGTGGCTGGTGGTGTTGGTATCGCTAATATGGTTTCTCTGGCGATGTTACTGAAGAATATGAATAAGAAATCAAGGCTTTTTTGGGGTATAAAGAGCAAAGATGAGTTTTTTGATGATTACCTACACTTCTTTGATGAGGTTTTTATATCTTCTGAGGATGGTGGAGTAGGCTATAAGGGATTTATTACAGATGTCTTTAGAGAGAAGTATGGGGGAGAGTTTGTTTATGCATGTGGACCTCTACCTATGTATAAAGCTATGAAAGAGCTTAGATTATCTGAGGAAAAAGTTCTTGTATCTTTGGAGACAGTGATGGGATGTGGTATAGGTGTATGCTACGGATGTAGCACCAAAACTTTAGAAGGGTACAAGTTGGTGTGTAAGGATGGACCTAACTTTAGGTTATCTGAGTTGGTGCTTTAGTAATCAAGAGCATTTTAACGAAAATTTTCTTGACTACAAGGGGAGTCTGTTTTAGAATAACCTTGAGAAGGAGGGTGAGTTTATGCCTGGGAAAAAGAAAAGATTTAGATACTTCGTAGATAAACCTTTCCAAACGAAATTCATTTTGAGGTTTGTTGTACTAATATTGATTAGTGCTGTCATATCATTTGGTTTTTTTGTGTATATAGATAGTCAGAAGTTTTCAAAAGGTGTTTTATTTGAGGAGATAACAAAAGATTTTTATAAAACCACTGATATAGGTTTTATTCTCGATAGCATGAAGAAAGTTTTGAGTAAATCAAAAGCGGATTCAAAGATTATTTCAAAGGTTGATGAATATTCAGCAATGATAAAAAAGTTTGATAGCAATGTTGTTAAAGCGAGTGAGATAAAGAAGGAACTTCTTAGTAAGGATCTTAATTCTTCTTTTAGCGGTGGTATTGTGTCTTTAGCTTATGAGTTGGCCAATGGTAAAGGTGAGGAAACGGTTAACAAAGTCAACAAAGCTGTTCTTAGTTTGAGAAGAGCAGTTCAAGAGTGTTCTTTTGAAGACATGAATGTATCTCTTGCTACTTTGGAGGAAGTTTTCAAGGGAACCAGGTACCAAGATAAGTTCAATTCCTTTAAGGAAAGATTAAATTTATATGCAAATTTGGTAACTTCTACTTATGATTTTCTAAAGGCTAAACCTGGATTTGTTGATGAGTTGAGGAATCTTATTAATGATCCTAAATCAGGTATTGAAACTGAAACTTTGGATTCACTTAATAGGTCATTAGCCAAGATACAGTCAATACTTGATAGTGTTAATTCTTATTCGGATGTTTTGGTATATGAAACAAGGACTTATGAGAAGAAGGCTTATAATCTTTTGGACCTCTACTGGAAGCCAATTGTTGCTTTGAGTATCTTGCAGATTCTTCTTATAACAATATTTGGTTTGTTCTTCTCTCATAGCATTGCTGGACCTGTGCACAGGATAAAGAAGGAACTAAGGGAAATAGCTGAAGGCAAACTACCAATAACTCATGAAATTAGGTTAAGGAAGAGTGACTTCCTATTGGACATTGCTAAAGAAATAAATAATACTTTAAAATCTATTGCAGAAAGATATAACATCAGATAGGTGAAAAAATGCCCAAAATAAAACCTTTCAAAGCAACTTTGTACAATAAAGATGTTGTAGGAGATTTAAACTTGGTGGTTGCGCCACCTTATGATATAATATCACCTGAGCAAAGAGAGGTTTTTGCTGCTAAAAGTCCATATAATATAGTTCACTTAACTTTACCGGAAGGTGAGGGGGATAGGAAGTACGAAAATGCTCAGAAGAAATTATTGAGTTGGTTACTTAAAGATGTTCTTTTTACTGACAAAGAGGAAGGAATTTTTATATATGAGCAGAAGTTTTCATTTAGAGGTAAGAACTATAAAAGAAGGGGAATAATTGCTATAATGATGGTAGAAGATTACGGGAATGGTGTGTTTAGACACGAAAAAACCTTCGGGGGACCTAAAGAGGATAGAAGGAAATTGATGGAAGCTGTGAATGGACACTTGGAGCCTCTTTTCTTCCTCTATGCTGACAAAGAATCTGAAATCAACAATAAGATTTATGACATGGAGTTTGATTATACTGCTAGGAGTGTAGTTGATGAACTAGGGGTTAGGCACACTCTTTGGAAGGTGCCTGATAAAAAGCTAGAAGAATTCATTGTTAATAAATTATCGAACTCTAACATCTATATAGCTGATGGGCATCACAGGTATGAGACGGCACTCTTGTATGCTAAGGAGAAGGGAATCGATGAGAATAAGCCTTACTCTTATGTCCTTGCTGCGTTTTTCAATATGTACTCAAAGGATCTCATAATATTACCAACTCAGAGGCTTGTGAAGGTTGAGTCTTTCTTACAGGAAGAGTTTATAAAGAAGTTAGCTCAGTACTTTAAAATAGCAGCGATATCTTATTCAGATGAGATGTCAGAAGTTGCTATATCTAGGCTAATCACAGTAATGAGAGATAGGAAGGAAAAAGGAATGGTTTGTTTCGGTGTGTATTCAATGTATGATCCTTCAAAGATTTATCTTATAACCCTTAAGGAAGAGCTGAAAGGTGAGATAATAAAGGAAATCTCAAATGTAGTTGGTCAAGAAGTTGCTTCCTTGGATGTTTCGATATTGACAGAATTAGTTTTAAAGAGAATATTGGGGCTTAGTGAAGAGAAAGTTACTTCTAGAGCGTATGTTGATTATACTAGGTATGAAAAGGATGCTATAAGTACCGTAAAGAAAGGTATAAGAGATTTAGCTTTTATACTAAATCCAACTTCAATAGAAGAAGTTATAAGAGTTGCTGAAAAGAATCTCGTTATGCCTCAGAAGTCTACTGATTTTTTCCCGAAAATTGAAAGCGGACTTACAATATACTTGTTTAACGAACAATAACCATTCCTTAGGGGTTGCTCTAAATATATTTCAACTAAATAAGGAGAGTTTTATGAATACAGCTATAGCAGGTGTGGTTATTCTGCTTTCTGTCTTGACCTATGTAGTTATTCTTGTTGTAGGATTCTTGAGTTTTCAGAAGATGAGATTAAAGGCCAAGAAAATAGTGGATGAGGCTCAAGAGGAAAGTAAAAGGGTATTAGAACTTGCTAAAAGAGAAGCGGAAGAACTCAAAAGTAAAGCTATTTTGGAGTCCAAAGAAGAAGCAAATAGATATAGAGAGGAGATAGAAAAAGATCTAAGAAACATAAGAAGGGACTTACAAGCTTTCGAAAGGAAGCTTCTATCTAGAGAAGAAAATATAGAAAGGAAAGAATCTTATCTTCAGAGAAAGGAAAGAGAACTTGCGATAAAGGAAAGGGAACTTAATGATTTGCAGAGGAAGTTGGAGGAAGAAAGAGAGAGATTGATGCAGGAGCTTGAAAAAATTGCTGGTATGACAAAGGAGGATGCTAGAAACCTTCTTGTAGAGAGTATAAAGAAAGAAACAGAAATTTCGGCTTTGAATCTTGTTAAGAAGATAGAAGAAGAATATAATCAGAAGGCTGTTGAGAAAGCGAGAAAAATAATAGTTGATGCTATCCAAAGGATAGCTCTTGACGTTGTCAACGAAACTGTAATTTCTTCGGTTCAATTGCCTAATGATGCGATGAAAGGTAGGATAATAGGAAGAGAGGGGAGAAATATAAGAGCTTTTGAGACAATAACGGGTGTAGATCTTATAATAGACGATACACCAGGAGTTGTTGTTTTGTCTTCTTTTGACCCTATAAGGAGGGAACTTGCTAAGAGAGCACTGATTAAACTTGTTGATGATGGTAGAATTCATCCAGCCACTATAGAAGAGGTTTATGAAAAGGTTAAGAATGAGTTTGAAGAGGAGATTTACAAAGTTGGTGAAGAGACCTATAATGATTTAGGCTTACAACCTATGTCCAATGAGGAGTATAAATACGTAGGTAGGTTGAAATTCAAGGTCAGTTATTCCCAGAATGTTTTAGCTCATTCCATAGAGACGGCTATTATTGCTGCGAGGATTGCTGAAGAATTAGGGCTTGACTATAATACCATTCTTAATGTTAAGAAGGCAGGGCTCTTGCATGATGTAGGTAAAGTGGCTTTGGATGTATCCGAGGGAGGACATGCACTAGTTGGAGCAAACCTTGCTAAGAAGTGGGGATATCCTGATAGAATTGTGAATGCTATAGCTGCGCATCACGGAGAAGTTGAGCCAATGTTTATAGATGCTTCTTTGGTGATGATAGCAGATGCTATATCTGCTGCTAGACCAGGAGCAAGAAAGGAAAATTTAGAGAACTACATAAAGAGGTTAGAAAACCTTGAGAAGATAGCTTTGTCGTTTGAAAACGTTGAGAAGGCTTACGCTATACAAGCAGGTAGGGAACTTAGAGTTTTCGTTGATAGTGTTAAGGTTTCAGATGAAGAAGCTAAGATTATCGCAAGAGAGATAGCAAAGAAAATAGATGAGGAAATAAACTTTCCCGGGCAGATAAAGGTGACACTTATAAGAGAAACAAGAATAGTAGAAACAGTTAGGTAGTTATCTTCTTGTTTCAACCAATAGGCTTATTTCTGTAGCTCCTCCTATTCTCACTCTATCCATTACATCTACTAAAAGTTGGTATCTTATGTCTTTATCTCCTCTTATTATTACTGGTACTGAGGGGTCCTTTACGGCTATCCTTTTCACTATTGGTGATATGTCTTCGAGAGATACTAAGTTTTCGTTTATGTATATTTTTTCATCTTTTGTTATAGTTATGTTTATGCTTGTTCTTGGTTGAGAGTCTGATGTTAGGGATTTTGGTAAGTTTACGTTTATCGATGTAGTTTTTATAATGCTTGATGTGAGCATGAAGAATATAGTTATTAGGAACATTACATCTACTAAAGGTGTTGGGTCTATTCCTACTTTTAGCTGATTTTTTGACCTGCTTAGTAATCTCATGTTTTCATTATATCTTATAGGACCATTGAAATTCAATAATTAGAACTTCCCTAACAATTTTATTTCTAATTCTAACTCTACATTGAACCCTTTTTTTACCCTTTCTTTTGCCAGGTTTATTAGTTCCATAACGTCATTTGCTTTGCCATTTCCCAGGTTTATTATGAAGTTTGCGTGCTTTTCAGAAAACATTACATCGCCTATCCTGTATCCGCTTAAGCCTACATCTCTAATGAGTTTCCAAGCTTTTGTTCCAGGAGGATTCTTAAAAACGCTTCCAGCAGAAAAACCTTTTGGTTGTGTATTTGCCCTATAAATAAGGTTTTCTTCCATTTTTGCCTTTATAAGCTTTTTATCACCCTTCTTTAGCTTTAGCTTTGCCCCTACTACTATGAAATCTCTTAAGCCACTATTCCTATAGGAAAATTTTGCCTCTTCATTTGATAAGTATACCTCTTCTCCATCTTCCGTCAAGCAATAAACATATTCGGTGATATCTTTGAGTTCACTTCCGTGTGCTCCTGCGTTCATTATTAGTCCGCCTCCTAATGTGCCAGGTATTGCAACGCAGAACTCAGCTCCCCTGAGTTCGTAATTGTACATCTCCTTTGATAAGGAGGGTAGTGTGTATCCTGCTCCAACTTCAACAGTTACATTTTCATTTCCTGTATCGTTGATATTGATTTTCTTAAAGGTGTTTCCAAGTTTGATTATGACAGTATCTTCAATAGGGTAGTCCGATACCAGTAGGTTTGAACCTGCTCCTAGTAAAAAGAAGTTGATTCCTTCCTTGCTGAGGAAGGATAAAAGTTTTTTTAGAGAGATGGTATCTTCTACTTCCAGAAAGTATTTAGCAGGTCCTCCTATTCTGAAGGTAGTGTGGTTTTTCATTAGTTCATTTTCGAGTATTTTGATTTTGCCGCATTCAAGAATGCCCTTTTTTAGGTCCATAAATTTGTTATTTCACCTTTTTGCTTCTCACGATCCAAACAATAATTCCAGGCAGTAGCATTAGAAGGGGAACGACGACTAAGCTTATAACTAAAACTAGATTAGCGTCTGCTTGGGAGAGTATTATAGGTGAACTTTTTATTGATTTTGGTTTTATAGAAAGTGAAACATTTTCTTTGGATATCCACTCAATTGAGTTTAGAGCAAGTTCTAGGTTTCCGGACATGCTTTCTATGAAGTAATCGGAGAGGAAATCTATATCACCGATTACTACTAGTCTTCCACTTTTATTATTGTTAGTAATTAAGGATTCAACAGCATATCCTAGAATTATCGGTGGTGTTATGTCGTTTTTGTCTTTTGAAGCTAGGAATTTGCCACTGACATCTATTGAAGTTTCACCCCAACTATTCTCTGATGTTGACATGAGGTCGTATACTCTAGTTCCTAACTCTTCATTGACTGATTCCATTCTGCTTATAGCCATTGCTGTGACTAATTGTACTGGTAAGCCTTTGCTTTTTATATCAGAAGTTATGGGGCTAAAATGTATATAGGGTATTATGTAGAATAGTTTGCCCATGTATGGATTGAACCTTTTTTCATCAAAAACAACATTGTTTTTGACGTACAATCCAAATTTTGTCAATAGGTAGTTAATAGAGAATGTCCTATCGTATGTGACATTACCTAGGATAGGTTCTAGGAATATAGCGATACCTCCACCGTTTTTGTAAAACTCGTAAAGTTTTTCTTGAATTTCAACAGGTATTATCCTACGAGGTGCAATTATAACGATGCCTCCGGCATCGCTAGGTATATCTTTTGTCATAGATAAATTAAGTTCTCTTAAAGTAAAATTAGCTTTCTCTAGGTATGATCTAAGGGTTTTAAATGTGTATTCTTCTTCGCTTCCTGGAGCATCCTGAAGTACCCTGTATTCTCCATTCCCAACTAAGAAGTATATAACCCTTGATGATGAAGTTACATTAAGAATTGCAGATGTTACTTCCTCTTCAACTTTTATTCCTACTGGCCTTGAGCCATATTCCGTTCTTTCATACTCTACTAGAGAAGAACCTCTTATATACTTTTTGTTTTCTCCGCTCTCGACAACTATTATTATCTCTTCACCTTGTGGTAGTTCATATTTCTTTGCTGTGATTGGGTCCTTTATGGGGTCAACCGTAATAAATGTTATTTTCTTGGAATTTTTTTGATACTCTTCTAGTATTTTTTCTAGTTCTGTTGCAACATCCTTTTTGGCAAATAGAATAATTCTGACATCGTTGTTTATCTTGTTTATTACTTCTATTGAGTAGGGGGAGAGAGAGAAAAGTTTTTCGGCAGTTAAATCAAGTTTTAGTGACCTGTTGGAGGCTATTACGTAGAGAACTATCAATATAGCTAAGGTTAGAACGACTATAAATAAGTCTTCAATTCCTCTTAGAAATTTACCTTGTTTTATGTCTGAAATAATGTTAGTTCCTGCGAGAAGTACCCATGCGAGGCTTAGAAGTAGGAAAAAGCCAGTTGTTATTGTGACTACCTTAAGCCCATAAACTACCAAAAATGTGATAAAGAGCAAGAAAATGACGAAGAGAACAATGAATCCTATCTTGTAGCTGTTTTTTAGAAAATTTAAGAAATCCGAGAAATATTTCGTGAAATCCTTCATACTCAACCTTAAAGTGAATAATAAATTTCAAAATGTATCTGTTTCAAATTGTTTTGGTTCGGTTGACTCTTATTTTTCTTAGAGAGGTTTTCACCTCTGAGAGGTTTTCACCTCTCTACACTCTCCGAATATGGAAGGTTTTACAAGCACTCAATTGAGAAAGTGCTATAGCACTAAGTGCTATTGAGCATCCCGTGCTATTAAGTACCCCGTGCTATTAAGCACTCTGTGCTGTTGAGCACTCTACCTATTTTTAGAACAGAGATTCGTGTTATCTCTGCATTCTTAAAAGATTTTGTCAAAAATAATTTTTCTCTATTAGGAAGGATTTTTTCGAAAGAATTAGTTTTTTTGTTTCGGCTGGGAAGTTTAAGTTTTTTTGAAAAAATTTAATTTTATTATTAAAATTAATCCTTGGAGGGAGAGAGTATGAAAAAAATTCTTGTTGTTTTTGGTATTTTGTTTACTGTAGGGGTATTTGGTGTATTCATTTCTGGGTGTAGTTCAGAGAGTTCGAAGGTTTACAAACTTGCTTTAGCTGCTCCTTTGACTGGGGATATAGCTCCACTTGGTCAGGGAATGAAAAGAGGGGTTATATTAGCTTATACTGAGTTTACTAATACTTACACTAATGTAAAGGTTGAGCTTGCTTTTTTTGATGACAGAGCTACGGAGAGTGAGGCAGTGAATGTTGCTGAGAAAATAGCTTCTGATCCTAGAGTAATAGGTGTTGTTGGGCATCTAAACAGTGGCTGTTCAATACCTGCTTCTTCTGTGTATAATAGAAGAAACTTACCGATGATAACACCAGCTTCAACAAATCCTAAGTTAACTCTTCAAGGTTTCAAGAATGTGTTTAGAATATGCCCAACGGATGCTCAACAAGGACCAATCGCTGCAAGATTCTTAATTAAGAGAAACATAACTAGAGTTTTCGTTTTGGATGATAAAACTGAGTATGGTCAGGGGTTGGCAGATGAGTTTTCAAAGGAATTTAAAAAGCTAGGCGGTACAATTTTGGGTAGAGATTCTATAAGGGTGGGGGATAAAGATTTTAAGGCTATCTTGACGAAAATAAAGTCTTTTAATCCTCAAGCTGTTTTCTTTGGTGGTGTGTATTCTGAAGGAGCTTTGCTGACAAAGCAAGCTGATGAAGTTGGGTTAAATGTTCCTTTCGTTGGTGGTGATGGCTTGAAGACGGATAAGTATGTAGAGCTAGCGGGGACTACTTGCGAAGGAGATATAGTTACTTTTATTGGGGCGCCGATAACTGAAAATGATGAGTTTTATAAGAAATACAAGAAAATGTTCCCTAATGATAGTATAGAACCTTTTGATTTGTTTTCTTACGAGGCTGCAAGGATACTTCTTTCAGCATTTACAAATTCTCTTGACGAAAATGGTGATTTTTCAAGAGAAAAGGCTATTGATTACATAGCAAAGACGGAATTTCAGGGAATATCGTCAAAAATAAAGTTTGATGAGAAAGGTGATAATTTGAACACAATATTTACAATATACACTGTATCAAATGGAAAATTTGTGGTGGTTGATGTTGTTAAGTAACTATGGAAGGTCTCATTGTTGAAGAAATACCTCATGTTTTTTTGTCTAATTCTCAAGTATTGAGTACCTATTTTCAGTTGAAAAATAGTTTTCCTGGAATAAAGGATAAGTCTTTGCTTGGTGTTGCGCTTATAAAAAACAGGTACTTATTGCCAGGATTAAGACTTCTCTATAGAAACTCCACCATTGATGAGGCAAAAAATTTGCTTGAAAATTTGGTTTTGACTCCGAACGAAACAGCTAGTATATTGATACAGGCTAAGAACTTGAATGATGTTAAACTTGAAAAATTTTCTAGTAACATTGGTATACCTTTGAAGAGTTTAGGTGAGATAAAGGAATATATGGTTAAATTTGGTGTTAACGAAGTTGTGGTTAATGGTACCCCTATTGATATTTTGTCACTATCTCATGTTGAGTTTTATGGAAATTCCATAAACTACTACATAACTGACGAAGGTCACTTCGTGGTGACTGTCAAAGGTAAGAAGTTTATTTTACCTGAGGACTTGGCTGAGTTGTTTGAGGAGTCGATTTTTATTTCTCTTAAGCAGATGTTTCCTACGGGACTTCCATCTGAAAGGTTTTTCTTTTTGGTAAGAAAGGTTGACTTTTCTTCCCAACTTTCAACAGTGTATTTTGACCCTTCCATAAAGCTTGGTTCGTTAGTGCTAAAAATAGAAGAGAGGAATTTTATAGAATTTTTCCACGAGTTTTTGTATTTACTCTATACCGAGTTTGGAATTCTTGATGATGAAAGGACTAAGAGGGAGATAATAAATAAGCTTGTTAAACAAGAAATGATATGGTTGCTTTTTGAAATGAAAAATATTGTTAGTTATCTAGCAGATCAGGGGATATCGCATGATGTCAAGAATTTGCAGAAATTATTAGAATCCTTCTTTGAGGGATACGAGTATGATTTTCTGTTTAGACATAAAACTACAGATTTGGTTAAGGTGAAAATTTTAACGCCGATTATTGACCTGCGTAAATACTTTCCCTCTCAGGATTATTTGGAACGTATTAACTTAAAGAGTATCAAGATTGTCAATCATAAAGACACTTTTTTAGTTAGGTCTGAGGATAAAGAACTAGATATAGGTACAATAAATCCTTATACAGCTAGGTTTTTACAAGAGCTTGATATCGAAATTCTTAGCCTTAGAGTTATTTCTAAGAGGTTAATGTTCTCTGAAAATATATTGCCGGAAGAATATACGACTTGGTTGGAGATAAATGGTATTTTGCGAAACAGAATGTTATGAAAGTTCCAGTCATATCAATTGTAGGTCCTACTGCTTCAGGCAAAAGCTTTGTAGCTCACACTTTGGCATTAAGGATAATGAACGATTTGAAGATTCCATCGGAGATAATATCTTGTGATTCTGTGCAAGTGTATAAATATTTTGATATTGGTACTGATAAAGTTCCACTTTCGCAGAGGAAGGAGGTAACTTATCATTTGATTGATATACTTGAGCCTAACGAGGGAAGATTCAGTGCAGGGCAATTTAGGAAATCTTTTGACGAAATCGTTGAGGGTATAAATTCTCGTGGTAGTGTGGCAATAATGGTTGGAGGGACGGGGCTTTATTATAAAAGCGTAAGAGTTGGGTTTGCTGAAGCTCCTGAAGCAAATAATGAAATAAGAAATGAGCTTACTAGGCTAGCTAAAGAGAAAGGAACAGGCTTTCTCTATGATATTTTAAAAAAGGTAGATGAAATTTACGCTTCTAAAATCAGCAAAAATGATTTAAAGAGAATAATTAGAGCTTTGGAAGTATTCAGATTAACTGGAAAACAGTTTTCTGAGATTCATTCATTTTCAGTACCTTCACGGCATAAAATTTATTCATTTTTGATGTTGCCTGAGAGAAGGTTGCTTTACGAAAGGATTGATGAGAGGGTTGACAAAATGATTGAAAAGGGTCTGATAGATGAAGTTAAATGGATTATTCAAAATTACGGCACAGAGATATATCCTCTTCAGTCTATAGGTTATAAGGAGATGGTAGAGTTTCTTAGAGGTAGCATTTCATTGACTCAGGCTATAGAGCTGATTAAGAGAAATACAAAGAATTTTGCTAAGAGACAGATAACTCTCTTTAGGCATACGCCTATTGATGAAGTTGTATACCTTAATGAGATATCTGAGAGAACTCTAGTTGAGGTTGTAGAGAAAATATTTGAAAAAGTTTGTGAGTTTTTGAATTGTTAATATCTAATCTGTTGAAAGTTAGTATGTTTATTTTTATGATTAAGAGAGGTAAAAAGGAAAGCCTTTTGTTGGTTTAAACTAACAAAATTGGCTTTCCGATAATCGTAAGAGACAAGGAGGGAGTGTATGAAGCGAATATCTATAGTGGTTTTGTTTCTAGTGATGGTGGGGGTCGCTAGTGCTGAGATAGAGAGAACCCTTATAGATTTTGGAGTGTACGAGCAGAAGCAGGCCCAGTATCTAAATAAGGAGAAACAGAATCTACAGAATCTTGTAGATTCTTACAAACAGAAGGGTATTGATCTTTACAGGGAGTGGTTCTATTCTCAAGAGAACGCTCAAAAACTTCTTGATATATGGTTTGATCCGAACACCTGGAAAATGGATCAGTGGAAAGTTGAATTAGTTTCTTCATCTAGGTTTATACCAAATATTGTTGATTCTTATGTTTTGAAGGTTGATAGTAAAAGATGGGGAACGGTGATGGGAGTGAGGATAAAATTCCCAGAGAACTGGCATTTTTTAGCCAACGCAAAGATATTGCCACCTTTTAGGTTTACTCCTTACTATCTGGATGGTTCACCTGTTGATCCTGAGGGTGATTTCTCAAAACAGCAGTTCACTGATGAAGAAAAAGTCAAAAATGGTATACTTATGAATGTTTTACAGGTTAAGAGGGTATCTGTTTGGGTTTCAGGAAGGAACTATAGGCACTTGCTTTCAGTTGTTCTAAGAAATGAAGATGGTGTTGAGGAAGAGTATTTCATGGGACCCTTGTACTTCCAAGGTTGGAGAAGATTGGCATGGGAGAATCCTAACTATATAGAATCAGTTAACCAGAGAGTTTTACAAAGGTTACCTCTTTATCCAAGGTCTTTACCATTCAAAGAGTTCGCTTACTTCAAGGTTTACAAACCTCAGGAAGAGCCAGGTGGTGACTTTGTTGTATACTTCAAGGATGTTGCTATATCTTTTGACAGGGCTGTTGTTCAGGAAGAGCTTGATATAGACGATGAAAAGTACTGGCAGATACTGTCTAAGGCAAAGATAGAATATACAAAGAGGTCTCTAAGAAGGATTATCGATATGATAGAGCTTGCTGAATTAGAGAAGAAGAGAAAAGCGGCATCAACAGAATCTACAGGTCAGAAGGCACAATAGTAAGTTTTTTAAGGTTATCTATTTTAAAAGGGGGCGAAAGCCCCCTTTTGTTATTGAATTTTCTTTTCCCTCTTTTTTATCTTTATCTTATGCAAGTAGTCGTTAAGAAAAGCTTTTTTGATGTTTTTCAATCGTACAGAAATCTAGGTTTTGAGGAGAAGCTAAGTCAAGTTTCTCGTGATGATGTGGAGAGGGCTTTAGCTAAGGATTATCTCAGTGATAGTGACCTTATAGCACTTTTATCTCCTTTGGCTAAAGAATACTTGCCTTTTATGTTGAAAAAGTCGTATTTCCTCACAAGAAAATACTTTGGAAATGTAATTTTTATTTATGCACCTCTTTATGTTTCTGACCACTGTGTCAATGCTTGCCTTTACTGTGGCTTTAGTGTTTTTAACAAATTTAAAAGAAGGACTTTGAATTATGATGAAGTTAGGAAAGAAGCAGAGATATTGAGTGGTAGGGGTATAAAACATGTTCTTCTTTTGACAGGTGAGTCAAAATTAGTAGGAGTTGAGTACATATGTAATGTTGTTAAGATACTTAAGGAGTATTTTGATGAGATTTCAATTGAGATATATCCTATGACTGAAGGAGATTATGCAAGGGTTATAGAGAGCGGAGCTGAAGGGCTTACCGTTTATCAAGAAGTTTATGACCCCGTAATATATGATAGGTTACATGTTTTTGGACCTAAAAGAGATTATCTTTTTAGACTTGAGACACCAGATAGAGGAGCAAGAGCTGGTTTTAGAGAAATAAACATAGGTGCTTTATTGGGTTTGGCACCAGTTAGAAAAGAGGTTTTCTTTACTTTAAAACATGCTGAGTATATTTATGAAAACTACCCACATGTAGAAGTTGCCGTGTCATTTCCTAGAATTAGGCCCATACATGGAAAAAATTCCTTTAGTTTCGATATATATGATGTTAGTGATGAGGATATACTGCAGTTTGTTGCTGTTGCTAGGTTGTTCCTTAATAGAGTGGGTATAAATATTTCAACGAGGGAAACGAAAGAGTTTAGGGATAATATAATGTTGCTTGGACCTACCAGAATGTCTGCAGGTTCTTCTACTTATGTTGGGGGATATTCCGAAGGAAAGACTGATGGGCAGTTTGATATAGCGGATAGTAGAAGTGTTGATGAGTTTGTTGAGGCTGTGAGGAGTAAGGGATTGTGTCCGACATTTGTGAATTGGGTTAAGGAATTGTGA